>NZ_JBFUGE010000125.1:0-14176 GCF_056403075.1 Ideonella sp. P3_A4
GTTTGCGGGTGAATATCCGCAGGGCTTGCCTTTGTCCGAAAGTTTTTCGTTGCCGCGGTGACGCAAAAATTGGATAACTTTCATCAAATGGTCATTCATTCGTTTCCCATATTGGATTATGAGGAAATCGCCCGAGGTGAGGTGGCACCGGAAAGAATTCTGGACGCCTTTCAAACCTATGGTTATTTCTATTTGTCGGGCCTGGACCGGATGATTCCGCCTCGGCTGTTCAAGTCGATGAAGGAGGTGTCCGAGCGCTTCTTTGCTTCTCCGCTCAGCACCAAGATGGGCTACTACATCGGCGACTCGGCGCACCATCGTGGCTACGTGCCGGTGACCGAGAAGGGCGCCTACGGCGACGAGAAGATCCGCTCGTACGAGGCTTTCGACATCGGCTTCGACGCGCCGGAGCTGCCGCGCCAGCAGCGCAAGGGCTTTGAGCTGGTCGGGCCCAACCGCTACCCGCAGCATGTGCCGGGCATGGAAGAGGCGCTGACCGCTTACTACAGCGCCAACTTCGAGATCAGCCGCCAGATCCTGCGGCTGATCGCCAGCGGCTCGGGCCTGGCCGAGACCCACTTCGACCCGCACACTACGCGGCCGGCCTCGCAACTGCGCTTGATCCACTACCTGGCCAACGACGTGCTGGTGCACAGCGACGACGCCAGCATGGGCGCGCACACCGACTACGAGCTGTTCACGATCCTGCACCAGTCGTCGCCCGGGCTGATCGCCTTCGATCGCTCGACGCAGACGTGGAGGCACATGCCGGTGTTCAAGAACGCGCTGATCGTGCTGGTCGGCGACATGCTGCAGTTCCTGACCGGCGGGCGTTTGAAGTCCCTGCTGCACCGCGTGGTGGCGACCGGCGAAGAGCGCTACAGCTTCCCGTTCTTCATGAACCTGGACTTCGAGACCCGGCTCAAGGTGCTGCCGCATTACGGCCGCAGCGACGAGTCGGTGGTCGTCGGCCACCACCTGCTGGGCCAGCTGTACCGCGACTTCCCGTACATCAAGCGCCGCATCGACAACGGCGAGTGGCCGGTCGACTTCGACATCCCCGAGCGCAATGAATTCGAGCAGGTTTGACGCATGAACAAGACGCAGAACAAGGAGCAGTGCAAATGAAAGGTTTGACAGGCAAGCATGTGGTCGTCACCGGCGGTGCCAGCGGCATCGGCCAGGCGACGGCACGGCGCTTCGTCGAAGAAGGCGCCAAGGTCGTGATCCTCGACAAGAACCGCACGACGCTGAACGAGACCGTGGCCGAGATCCCGGGCCTGGCCGCGGCGATCGTCGTCGACGTGTCGGACGACCAGGCCGTGGCGCGGGCCTTCGCCGAGATCGACGGCTATCTGCCGCGGATCGACGTGCTGATCAACAACGCCGGCATCAGCGTGCGGCATGAGGGCTTTCGCAGCATCGAGCCGGCGCAGTGGCGCCACGTGATCGACACCAACCTCAACGGCATCTTCTATGTGGCCCGCGAGACGGTGAAACGCATGCCGCGCGGCGTGATCCTGAACATGTCGTCGGTCAACGGGTTGGCGGCCTTTCCGCACTATGCCGACTACAACGCTTCGAAGGCGGCGGTGCTGGCCTTGTCGCAGACGATGGCGGTCGAGCTGGCGCCGGCGATCCGTGTCAACGCGCTGTGCCCCGGGGCGGTGATGACGCCGATGCAAAAGGCCGAATACACCGAAGAGATGTTCGCCAAGGTCAACGCGAACATTCCGCTCGGCCGCCATGCCGAGCCGTCAGAGATTGCCGCCTTCTTCGCCTTCCTGGCCTCCGACGAGGCCGCCTTCATCACCGGCCACCACTACGTCATCGACGGTGGCGAATTGTCGCGAGCCGCCACATGAGCCAGTTCCGCCCCATCAGCTCCACCCTCGACATCTCTTCCTGGGCCGACGTCGTCGAGCGGTTTGCCAACCGCAGCAATCCTTACCACGAGTTTGAACGCACAGCGGCCTTCGCCGAGCAGGCGATCGCCGGCCTGGACTACGAAGACATCCGCCCGATCCTTGACTTCAAGCGTCGTGGCGCGCCCGGTGGCCGCCTGCTGTTGCGCGGTGCGACGCCGGACCCGGACCTGATGCCGACCACCGAGGCGACGAGCGAGATCGAGAACAACAAGGGTACGTTCTTCAGCGAGTTCTATCTGATCGTGCTCGGCAAGCTGCTCGGCGAGCCCTTCAGCTATACCCAGGAACGCAACGGGGCTGTGATCCACAACGTTAGGCCTTCGAAGAAGAATGAGACCAACATCTCGTCCGACAGCTCGGCCATCATCCTGGACCTGCACAATGAAAACATCTACCACCCGCTGCAGCCCGACTACCTGCTGCTCACCGGCCTGCGGCGCGACCCAAGCGGGGTGGCGAAGACGCTGGTGCTCGGTGTCGACGAGATCCTGCCGCGCCTGAGCGAAGGCGACATCGCGACGCTGAACGAGTTCAAGTACCGCACCAGCGTCGACTACAACTTCGGCAATGCCAACGCCGACCGTGGCAACGGCCCGCTGATCCGCGTGCTGTTCGGCAATGCGATGTCACCGATGATCGCCTACGACGACGAGTACGTTGCCGGCACCACCGAGCGGGCGCAGGCCGCGCTCGACAGGCTGCGCAAGGTGCTGCATGAAGGCATGTCGGAAGTCGACCTCGGGCCGGGCGACATCCTGCTACTGGACAACCTGAAGACCGTGCACGGCCGCACGGCCTTCAAGGCGCGCTACGACGGCACCGACCGCTGGCTGCAGCGGCTGCTGGTGACGCGCGACCTGCGCCGGGCCGAGATGTTGTTGGGTGAGACGGCTCGCACCGTCTCTTGGTCATATCAACCTGAAAGTTTCTACGGATATGTCGACTACCGCTAAGGGTGCTGTCAGCACGAACGCCGATGACGCGGCCCGCCAAGTGGCCAGCGAAAAGGCCAAGGATCGGGTCGCCTTCTGGGCGATCTTTGCGATCCCGCTGATCTGGGGCATCGGATTTCCGTTGACGCACAACGCAGTGGCGCATGTCGACCCCGGGCTGTATGCGTTCGCGCGCTCGCTGGTTGCCACGCTGGCGCTGCTGCCGTTTGCCCTGCCGTTCGTGCTGAAGGCGAACCGGCAGACAGTGATCGGCGGCTTGCTGCTGGGCGGCTTCAGCGCGCTGAACATCGTCAGCCAGAGCTATGCGCTGAGCTACCTGTCGTCGGCCAGCACGGCGTTTTGCGTCACGCTCAGCGTGGTCTTCATTCCGTTCGTGATGCTGGCGATGCGGCAAGGCATGCCGTCGCGCATCGACATCGTCTCAGTGCTGATCGGCCTGGTCGGCGCCTATGTCTTTCTCGGTGCGCAGCTCGACGGCCTGAACGTCGGCTACGCCTGGGGCCTGACCGCGGCGTTCGCGATCGCGATGAACATCTGCATCGTCGGCAAGCTGACCTCGCAGCAGGGGGGCATCCACCGGCTCGCGCTGGCGTTCTTCCAGCTCGTGTTCGGCACGGTCGCACTGGCCTGGTTCCCGTTCAACCGCCCGCTGGAGCCGCTCGTGCGCACGGAAGTCTGGATCGCGATCGTCTTCATGGGTGTGATGTCGACCGCGCTGGCGGTGGTGCTGCAAACGCGCTACCAGCAGCGGGTGGGCAGCACGCGCACCTCGGTGATCTTCAACCTTGATCTGGTGTTCGCGAGCCTGTGCGGCCTGCTGAACAAGGAGCCTTTGACGATCGCGCAGGTGGCTGGCGGTGCGGTGCTGTTCCTGGCCTCGTCGCTCGAGAGTGCGCTGGGCCTGGTGAAGAAGCTCTACCGCGGCACGGTGAGCCGCTGGGCCGTCGCGGGGAACTGAGGCCCCGCAACAGGGCTCGTCGCGATCACTTCTCGCCCGCCATTCATCAACTTTTTGTGTGCGCCGCCC
Source organism: Ideonella sp. P3_A4 (assembly GCF_056403075.1). NCBI lineage: Bacteria > Pseudomonadati > Pseudomonadota > Betaproteobacteria > Burkholderiales > Sphaerotilaceae > Ideonella > Ideonella sp. P3_A4. The sequence continues at coordinate 3,909 of NZ_JBFUGE010000125.1, forward strand.
CCGTGTCCTGGGGATGGTGCCGGCGTAACAAAGGGTAGAGCATCCTCTGCTTGATCGAGCCTTCTTAAAAGGCCGCTGGAGGGTGTTTTGATGAGCCGCAAGGCAAAGCTGGCAGGGCAAGCCCCGCGCCGGCCGGCGTACGCCGGCCGCGTGGCGGCGGCGCTATGGCCGTTCGCGGTCGCTGCGCTGCTGAGTTCCTGCGGCGGCGGCAGTGGGGACGACAGCGCCGAGGCGAGCTACGCGAGTGCCAAGCGGGCCGAACAAGCCCAGCAGCCTTCGCAGGCAGCGCCCGCTGCCGTCCAACGCAGTCGCGCGCTCAGCCTGCCGGCGGGCATGAGCATTCCGGCCGACGCAGCGCAGAAGGGCGTGTTCTCGCCGCTGTACAACTGGCCGCTGATCGCGATCCACGCGGTGCTGATGCCCGACGGCCGCGTGATGACCTACGGCAGCAAGCCCGACGGCCAGCAGAGCGGCTACTTCGTCTACGACGTATGGGACAGCGCGCAGGTACCCGATGCGGGCCACCTGACGCTGCCCAACATGACGGCGACCGACCTGTTCTGCAGCTCGCAGGTGCTGGTGCCCTTGAACGGCAACGGCGCGGCGCCACAGGTCGTCATCTCCAACGGCGACAACTGGGTTGGCGACAGCACGACCAACACCGGCAACAACCGCAGCTCGATCTTCGACCCGGCCACCAACACGCTGAGCCGCGGGGCGGACACGCAGGCCGCGCGCTGGTACGCCAGCTCCACGGTGCTGCAAAACGGCGAGGTCTACGTCCAGGGCGGCTGGGGCGGCACCGACCACCCGGAAATCCGCGGCGCCGACGGCAGCTACCGGATGCTCGCCACCGACACCAGCGCGCTCGACTTCTACTACCCGCGCAACGTCGTCGCGCCCGATGGCCGTGTGTTCGGCTTCGACAGCTTCGGCCGCATGTACTACGTCGACCCGACGACCGGGGCGATGACGATGGCCGGCCAGATTGGCGACGCGATCATCGGCACCGATGCGACCGCGGCAATGTTCCGCCCGGGTCGCATCCTGACGCTGGGCGGCTTCTCGAACAAGTCGGTGGTGATCGACATCAACAGCGGCGCGCCGGTGCTGTCGGGCATGACCACGATGTCGTCGCAGCGCCGCCTGGCCACGGCCACCGTGCTGCCCGACGGCCGCGTGCTGGCCACCGGCGGCAGCCCGGTCTGGAACGATGCGACCAACGCGGCGCTGAACGCCGAGATCTGGAACCCGCAGACGGGGCAGTGGACGGTCGGTGCGGCCGGTGCGGTGGCGCGGCTGTACCACTCGACCGCGCTGCTGCTGCCCGATGCGACGGTGCTCGTCGCCGGTGGTGGGGCCCCGGGCCCGCTGACCAACCTGAACGCCGAGCGCTACTACCCGCCTTACCTGTTCACGGCCGACGGCCAAGAGGCGCCGCGCCCGGTCATCACTGGTACGCCGGACTACCTGCAGGTCGGCAAGACGATTGCCATCGACGTGCAATCGGACAGCGCCATCAGCCGCGTCGTGCTGATGAAGTCCGGCTCGGTCACGCATGGCTGGAACATGGACCAGCGCTTCCTCGAGCTGCCGTTCCGCAGCGAGGGCAACCGGCTCTATGCGCAGGCGCCCACGCATGCGGCCGATGTGCCGCCGGGCTACTACATGCTGTTCGTGTTGGATGCGGCCGGCGTGCCGTCGACCGCGCGCATCCTGAACCTCGGCGTGGCCGCCAACGCCAACCCGAATGTGACGCCGGTGCTGCCATCGCCCGGCAACCAGAGCAGCAGCCTCGGTGCGTTGGTGGACTTGGCGCTCAACGCCAGTGACCCCAACGGTGACGTGCTGCACTACAGCGCCGCCGGCTTGCCGTCCGGCTTGGCGATCGATGCCAACACCGGCCATGTCAGTGGCAGCCCGACGACCACTGGCAGTTTCGACGTCACGCTGGCGGTGAGCGACGGCTTTAACAACGCCAGCGTCCACCTTACCTGGGAGGTCAGTGGCAGCGTGCCGCTGCAGGTGGAGCAACCACTTCCGCCGGGCCTGGTGCTCACTGGCAACCAGCTCGACGTGGTCGCCTCGGCCAGTGGCTACCAAGTCGAGTTCAAGTGGAATTTTGGCGACGGTACACCCGAGACCGCTTGGTCCAGCGACGGCCACGCGAACCATGTCTACAACCGCGCCGGGCTGTTCAACATCACTGTCACCGTGCGTGATGGCGGCGGTCACCAGCTGAGCCAAGGCTTCGTGCAGCGCGTGCAACTGCCGGTCAGCGGCGCGTGGCCGATGTCGTCCAGCGGCCTGCTGGTCGAAACGCCGGCCGGCGGCAGCCCGCGGCTGTGGGTGGTCAACCCGGACAGCGACAGCGTCAGCGTCTTCGATGCGGCCAGTCGCAACAAGCTGGCCGAGATCAGCGTGGGCGCTTCGCCGCGCACACTGGCCCGCGCGGCCGACGGGCGCGTCTGGGTCACCAACCAGCGCGGCGCGAGCATCAGCGTGATCGACCCATCGTCGCTCGGCGTGGTTGCGACGCTGATGATGCCGCGCGCCTCGCAACCGCAAGGCATCGTGATGTCGCCGTCGGGCGCGCAGGCCTTCGTCACCTTGTCGGCGACCGGGCAGCTGATGCGGCTGGACACCACCAGCTTTGCGCAGACAGGGCTGCTGGCCCTGGGCCCGCAACCCGGCGGGCTGGCCATCAGTGGCGACGGTGCGAGCCTGTACGTCTCGCGCTTTGTCAGCGCCCCCTTGCCCGGCGAAGCCACCGCCACGGTCGCGCCCACGCCGGCCAATGGCGGCGAGGTCTGGGTGGTCAACGCATCGGCAATGAGCCTGGTGCGGACCATCGTGCTGCAGCACAGCGACAAGCCCGACTTCGAGAACCAGGGCCGCGGCCTGCCGAACTACCTCGGCGCACCGGCGCTGAGCCCGGACGGTAGCCAGGCCTTCGTGCCGTCCAAGCAAGACAACGTGGGGCGTGGCCAGCAGCGCGACGGCTTGCCGCTGAACTTCCAGAACACGGTGCGCGCGATCAGTTCGCGCATCGTGCTCGGCAGCCAGCAGGAAGACCTGGCCGGTCGCATCGACCACGACAACGCCGGCCTGGCCAGTGCGGCTCTGTTCGACCCGAGCGGCGTGCTGCTGTTCGTCGCGCTCGAAACGAGCCGCGAGGTCGCGCTGCTCGATGCGCATTCGCGCCAGCAGCTGCTGCGGCTGAACGTGGGCCGCGCGCCGCGCGGGCTGGCCTTGTCGCCCGATGGGCTGACGCTGTTCGTCAGCAACTACATGGACCGGTCGGTCGACGCGTTCGACCTGCGCCCGCTGATGCAGCAGGGTCAGCTCAGCGTGCCGCCATTGGCCGCGGCTGTGGCCAGCGTCGCCAACGAGCCGCTGTCGCCGCAAGTGCTGCTGGGCAAGCAGCTGTTCCACGATGCACGCGATCCGCGCCTGGCGCGCGACGGCTACATGAGCTGCGCGTCCTGCCACCATGACGGCGGCAGCGATGGCCGCGTGTGGGACTTGAGCGATGCCGGCGAAGGCCTGCGCAACACCATCAACCTGCGCGGCCGCGCGGCGATGGGCCAGGGCCTGATGCACTGGAGCGGCAACTTCAACGAGCTGCAGGATTTCGAAGGCCAGATCCGCCGGTTGGCCGGCGGCACGGGCTTGATGAGCGATGCGGCCTACTTCGCTGGCACGCGCAGCCAGCCGCTGGGTGATGCGAAGGCCGGCGTCAGCGCCGACCTCGATGCGCTGGCTGCGTATGTCACCTCATTGGCGACGTTCGATGGCAGCCCGAACCGCCAAGCCAGCGGCGCACTGAGCGGCGCCGCCCTGGCTGGCAAGACGGTGTTCAAGACGCAGAACTGCGCACTGTGCCACGGCGGGGCGGGTTTCACGAACTCGGCGACGATGGGACTGGTCAACATCGGCACCCTGAAACCCACCAGTGGCCAACGCCTGGGCGGGCCACTGACCGGCATCGACATCCCGACGCTGCGCGACGTGTGGGTCAGCTCACCCTACCTGCACGATGGATCGGCGCCGACCTTGGACGCGGCGGTGACGGCCCACAACGGCGTGGTGCTGAACGCCGGTGACCTGAACAACCTCGTCGCCTACCTGCGCGAGATCGGCAGCGAAGAAGCGGTTGCACCGGCACCCGGCACCGGGCTGCAGGGCCAGTACTTCAACAACAAGAAGCTGACCGGCACACCAGTGCTGACACGCATCGAAGCAGTGGACTTCAGCTGGGGCACTGGCGCGCCGGGGCCGGGTGTGCACAGTGATCTGTTCTCGACCCGCTGGACCGGCACGATCGAGGTACCGACGACGGGCAACTACTTCTTCCAGACCGTGTCGGACGACGGCGTGCGGCTGTGGGTCAACGGCGTCAAGATGGTGGCCAACTGGACGACCCACACCACGACCACCAACACCTCGAAGAAGATCGCGCTGACCGCCGGCCAGCGTGTCACGGTGACCTTGGAATACTTCGACAACAACGGCCCGGCCGAAATCCGGCTGCGCTGGAAGCCCCCGGGTGCCTCGACCTACACCGCTGTTCCGGTCGACAAGCTGTACGCCAACTGACGCGTTAGTTTCGAGCACCGCGATGTAATCGGTTGCATAGACAACCGGCGCGACAAACTGTGCACAAGCTCACAGGCAACCCCCTGAAACAAGGGGGGCTGTGCTTGTAACAAGCCTACCGACAATCACGCCCCTGGGATGAGGTTGGTTGACCGCTGGAGGGCGGGGTCATGCAAGCAAAATTTTGGAGGAGCGCACCCGTGCGCGGCTGGCGCGTGGGCGCGTCTGCGCTGATCGGTGCCCTGATGCTCAGTTCGTGCGGCGGCGGTAGCGACATCGAGTCAACGGCGAGTGACTCGACGGCCAAGAAGAAGACAGCTTCAGCACGGCGCGCTCGCGCGATGAGTGTCGTACCCCCCGGGACCACCATCCCCGCCGACGCGGCGCAGAAAGGCATGTACGGCCGCCTGGCCAACTGGCCGGTGATCGCGGTGCATGCGGTGCTGATGCCCGATGGCCGTGTGATGAGCTACGGCACCAAGCCCGACGGCCAGCAGACCGGCTACTTCAACTATGACCTGTGGGACAGCAGTCAGGCCGTCGACAGCGGTCACAACACGCTGCCCAACGGCACGCTGACGGATATCTTCTGCAGCTCGCAGGTGCTGCTGCCGGAGCAGTCGTCGACACAGGTCTTCATCGCCGGCGGCGACAACTGGACCGGCAGCGCCACCACCAACACCGGCAACAACAACAGCAACCTGCTGAACGCCAGCACCAACACGCTGACGCGCGGCATCAACATGAACCGCGCGCGCTGGTATTCCAGTTCGGTGGTGCTGCTCAACGGCGAGGTGCTGACGCAAGGCGGCTCCGGTGGCACCRACCGGCCCGAGGTCCGCGGCCGTGACGGCACGTTCCGGCTGCTCAATGCCGACACCAGCAGCCTGGATTTCCAGTATCCGCGCAACTTCGTCGCACCCGATGGCCGCGTGTTCGGCTACGACAGCAATGGCCGCATGTACTACCTGGACACGACCAGCGGCGTGCTGACGATGGCTGGCCAGTTTGCCGGTGCCTACCGTGGCTCAGACGCCAGCGCGGCGATGTTCCGCCCCGGCCGCATCCTGCAGTTCGGCGGTGCCTCGAACGGCGCGGCGGTGATCGACATCACCAGCGGCGCGCCGGTTGTCACGCCGACGCAGTCGATGGCTTCGCAACGCCGCCTCGCCACCGCCACGCTGCTGGCCGATGGCCGCGTGCTGGCCACCGGCGGCAGCCCGGTCTGGAACGACATCAACAACGCGGCGCTGAACGCCGAGATCTGGAACCCGCAGACCGGTCAATGGACCGTGGGTGCGCAAGGCGCAGTCGCGCGGCTGTACCACTCGAACGCGCTGCTGCTGCCCGACGCCACCGTGCTGGTGGCAGGCGGCGGTGCGCCGGGCCCGTTGAACAACCTCAACGCCGAGATCTACTACCCGCCGTATCTGTTCACGGCCGATGGCCAGGAAGCGCCGCGTCCCGCGATCGTCGCGACGCCGGACTACCTGCAGGTCGGCAAGACCGTGACTGTCGATGTCGACAGCACGAGCGCGATCAGCCGCGTCACGCTGGTCAAGACCGGCTCGACATCGCACGGCTGGAACATGGAGCAACGCTTCGTCGAGCTGCCGTTCCGCGCCGAAGGCAACCGCCTGCGCGTGCAGGCGCCGACGCATGCGGCCGACGTGCCGCCGGGCTACTACCAACTCTTCGTGCTCGATGCGAACGGCGTGCCTTCGGTGGCCAAGCTGCTGTTCATGGGCATTGCGAGTGACCCCAACCCGGTGGTCGTGCCGGTGCTGGCCCCGCTGGCCAACCAGACCAGCACGCTGAGCACCAGCGTCAACCTGGCGTTGCAGGCCACCGATCCGAACGGCGACGTGTTGAGCTACAGCGCGGCCGGCCTGCCGCCCGGCCTGACCATCGACACGGCCGCCGGCCGCATCACCGGCCAACCGACGCAGGTCGGCAACTACAACGTCGTATTGAGCGCCAGCGACGGCTACAACGCCGTGTCAGCGAACATCAGCTGGCAGGTCAACGGTGATGTCTCGCTGCAGCTGAACCCGGTCGTCCCGACGGGCCCGGTGCTGTCGGGCGCCAACGCGAGCTTCAACGCCAGCGCCACCGGCAACGGCGTGCAGTACCGGTGGGACTTCGGCGACGGCAGCCCGGTGACCGCCTGGTCCGACAGCGGCCTCGCCAGTCACAGCTACGACCGTGCCGGCACGTTCTACGCCACGGTGACCGTGCGCGACAGCTACGGCATCGAGCAAAGCCAGAGCTTCCTGCAGGTGGTCTATCTGCCGCCGACCGCATCGCGCCCCACCGCATCTGGCCCGGTGCTGACTGAGCAGCCGACCGGCGGCAACGCGCGCCTGTGGGTCGTGAACCCCGACAACGACAGCGTCAGCGTGATCGACCTGGTCACGCGCGCCAAGCTGGCCGAGATTGCGGTCGGCACCGCACCGCGGAGCCTGGCGCGTGCGGCAGATGGCCGCATCTGGGTCGCCAACCTGCGTGGTGCCAGCGTGAGCGTGATCGACCCAGCCAGCCTGTCGGTCGTCGCGACGATCGCCTTGCCACGCGGCTCGCAGCCCTACGCGGTGGCCATGTCGCCCAGCGGCAGCCAAGCCTTCGTCACGCTCGAAGCCGCGGGCCAACTGCTGCGCTTCGACACCGCTAGCCGCAGCCAGACGGGCACGCTCGCCGTCGGTCTGCATGCGCGCCACCTGGCCGTCAGCGCTGACGGTGCGCGCGTCTACGTCTCGCGTTTCGTCACGCCGCCGCTGCCGGGTGAAGGCACGGCCAACGTCGCACCCACCGCGGCCACCGGTGGCCAGCTGTTGGTGGTGGATGCAACCGCGATGAGCCTGCAGCGGACCATCGTGTTGCAGCATTCGGACAAGGTCGATGCCGAGACGCAAGGCCGTGGCATTCCGAACTACCTGGGCGGGCTGGCGATCTCGCCGGACGGCAGCCAAGGTTTCGTGCCCAGCAAGCAGGACAACGTCAAGCGTGGCGCGCTGCGCGACGGCCAGCCGCTGAACTTCCAGAACACGATCCGTGCGGTCAGCTCGCGCATCGACCTGGCCGCGCAGGCCGAAGACCTGGTGGCGCGCATCGACCATGACAACGCGGGCTTGGCCAGCGCGGCCTTGTTCGACCCGCGCGGCGTCTACCTCTTCGTGGCACTGGAGACCAGCCGCGAGGTGGCACTGCTCGACGCCCATTCGCGCGCCCAGCTGATGCGCATCGACGTGGGCCGCGCGCCGCAAGGCCTGGCGCTGTCGCCCGATGGCCTGAGCCTGCTGGTCAGCAACTTCATGGACCGCAGCGTCAGCGTAGTCGACCTGAAGCCACTGATCGAGCGCGGCCAACTGAGCCTGCCGGTTGTTGCCGCTGTGTCGACAGTCGCGACCGACAAGCTCAATGCGCAGGTGCTGCAAGGCAAGCGCCTGTTCTACGACGCCCGCGACACCCGGCTGTCACGTGACCGCTACATCAGCTGTGCCGCCTGTCACCATGACGGCGCAGCCGATGGCCGTGTGTGGGACCTGACCGATGGCGGCGAGGGCCTGCGCAACACCATCAACCTGCGCGGCCGCGCAGCGATGGGCCACGGCCCGCTGCACTGGAGCGCCAACTTCGACGAGCTGCAGGACTTCGAAGGCCAGATCCGGCGCTTGCATGGTGGCAGCGGCTTGATGAGCGACGCCGCCTACTTCGCCGGCACGCGCAGCCAGCCGTTAGGTGACGCAAAGGCCGGCCAGAGCGCCGACCTCGACGCACTCGCAGCCTATGTGGCCTCGTTGTCGACCTTCGACCCGAGCCCGACGCGCCCCGCCGCCGGCACGCTGAGCAGCGCCGCCACGGTCGGCAAGGCCGTGTTCCAGGCCCAGAACTGCGCCGTCTGCCACGCAGGCGTGGCCTTCAGCCGGTCGGGCAGCCTTGGGTCGGTCGACGTCGGCACGATCAAGCCGAGCAGCGGCCAGCGCCTGGGCGGCCCGCTGACCGGGTTGGATGTGCCGACGCTGCGCGACCTGTGGACCAGCGCGCCGTACCTGCATGATGGTTCCGCCGCGACGCTGGACGCCGCCGTCGCCGCCCACCGCGGTGTGGCGCTGAACGGCAACGACATGAGCAACCTCGTGGCGTATCTGCGCGAGATCGGCGGCGACGAGGTCTCCGCGCCTGCTGGTGTGGCCGGCAACGGCACCGGCTTGAGCGGCCAGTACTTCAACAACATCGGCCTGAGCGGCAGCTACACCGTGCTGCGCAACGAAGCGGTCGATTTCGACTGGGGCAGCGGCGCGCCGGCGGCCGGCATCGCGGCCGACAACTTCTCGGTCCGATGGACCGGCAAGCTGATCGTCCCGACGAGCGGCTCGTACATGTTGCGCACCTCGTCGGACGACGGTGTGCGACTGTGGGTCAACGGTGCGCTGGTGATCGACAACTGGACCGACCATGCGCCGACCACCAACACCAGTGCGGCGATCACGCTGAGCGCCGGCACGCAGGCCGACATCCGCCTCGAGTACTACGAGCGCGGCGGCGGCGCCGTGATGCGGCTGCAATGGCTCCAACCGGGTACGACCGTCTTTGCGGCGATCCCGGCGGCCCAACTGCTGCCCAGCATCGTCAGCGGCACCGGCCTGGTGGGCAGCTACTTCAACAACCGCACACTCAGCGGTGCGCCGGCCCTGGTTCGCAGCGAAGCGATCGATTTCAACTGGGGCACCGGCTCGCCTGGCACCGGTGTTGGCAGCGACAACTTCTCGGTCCGCTGGACCGGCACGATCGATCCCACAGTCACCGGCGTCTACTACTTTCAGACCGTGTCGGACGACGGTGTGCGCCTGAGCGTCAACGGCACCCAGCTGATCAGCAACTGGACCGACCACGGCCCGACGACCAACACCTCTGGCGGCATCAGCCTGACCGCAGGCCGGCGCTACACGGTGACGATGGAGTACTACGAGAACGGTGGTGGCAGCGAAGTGCGCCTGCGTTGGCGCACACCCGGCAGTATCACCTACGGGGCGGTGCCGGCGAACAGGCTCTATACGAACTGAACGCCGGCGCCGGACCCGTCAGGGCAACGACTTCGGCAACACCGCCAGAAAGGCTTCGTCCATGGCGTAGCTGCCGTTGTTCTTCGGATAGAACTTGAAGCTCATCTTCACGTTCGGGTCGGTGAGGTGGACGCTTTCGGCGTGAAAGCGCACCGCGCTCCAATCGTTGTTCTTGAAGTTGAAGCGGATCTTCAGCTCCTGTTGCGCCGCCTTGGACGAACTCAGCACGATGCCGATGACCCCCTCGGCGCCTGCCGGTCCCTTGAGCAGGACGCCGCCTTGCAGGACGGGTTGCGCATAGGCCTGCGTTCCCAGGCCGCTAACGGTCTGGACCACGTTGACGACGCCGGCCCCGACCTTGTCGACGGTGAGATATGGGTTGCCAGACGGTTCAGTGGCGGCCGCGTAGGTGATAGAGCCGGCTTGCGTCGTCTGCAGCGACCAGGACTGGGTGCCGGCCACGAAGTCAGAGTTCTTCAGTTTCTGCGGCGAGGTGGTGAAGATCGTGTTCAGCGGGTTGTGGTAGGCGTGATAGGGCGTCGACTGCATCTGCAGGCTCGTCCACTCGTGGCAGTACCGGCGGTAGAACGTCGCGTTGTCGTAGAC
>NZ_JBFUGE010000126.1:0-14158 GCF_056403075.1 Ideonella sp. P3_A4
CGGTGAACAGCAGCACCGGCAGCAGGAACAGCGTGGTGCCGGCGGCCATCGCGGGCCAGTCGAGACCGCCCTCGCCGATGATGGTCGGGATGAACGGCGGCGAGGTCTGCGCAGTGCCGCTGGTCAGCAGCAGTGCGAAGGCGTATTCGTTCCAGGCAAAGATCAGGCAGAAGATCGCGGTGGTCGCGATGCCGGTGGCCGCTTGCGGCAGCACGACCTTGATGAAGGCCTGCCAGCGGGTGTAGCCATCGACCATCGCGGCTTCCTCGTACTCACGCGGAATCTCGTCCATGAAGCCCTTGAGCAGCCAGACCGAGAGCGACAGGTTGACCACCGTGTACAGCAGGATCAGGCCGACGTGCGTGTCGTTCAGCCCGACGTTGCGGAACATCAGGTAGATCGGAATCGCAATGGCGATCGGCGGCATCATCCGTGTCGAGAGGATGAAGAACAGCAGGTCGTCCTTGCCGGGCACCCGAAAGCGCGAGAAGGCGTAGGCCGCGAGCGTGCCCAACACAACCGACAGCAGCGTCGAGCCGAAGCCGATCAGCAGCGAGTTGGTGTAGCGGTCGACGAAGCGCGACGGGCCGGCCAAGATCATCTGCTGCTCGCGCACCAGGCCTTCGTACCAGGTGGTGGCCGGTGGCAGCGCGGCGAGCTCTTCAGCCGAGACGCGTGAGCGGGTCGTGAACAGGTTGACGTAGCCGATCAGCGACTGCTCGGTCACCACCTTGGGCGGGTAGGCGATCGCGTCCTGCGGCGTGCGAAAGCTCGTCATGAAGATCCAGACCAGCGGGATCAGCGAGACGATGGCGTAGCCGATCACTGCGATGCCGGCGAACCACTTGGAACGCGCGCTCGGCTCCAATGCACTGTTAGGAACGGATTTCATCGCTGCTTCACTTTCTCGAGGAAGCGCACGGCGACCAGCGACAGCCCGTAGATCGACACGAACATGATGATCGCCAGGGCCGAGGCGTAGCCGGTGCGCCATTTCTCGAACGCCTCACGCTTGAGGTGGATCGAGGCGAGCTCGGTCACCGAGCCGGGGCCGCCATTGGTGAGCTGGTCCACCAGGTCGAACATCTTGAAGTTCTCGATCGTGCGGAACAGCAGCGCGAGGATGATGAAAGGCATCACCATCGGCAGCGTGATGCGCCAGAACTTGGTCCAGGCCGAGGCGCGGTCGATCTCGGCGGCTTCGTACAGATAAGGCGGGATCGAACGCAGGCCGGCCAACAGCAGCAACATCACGTAGGGCGTCCACATCCACGTGTCGACCAGCACGATCGCCCACGGCGAGAGCTGCGTGTCCCCCAGCATCGTGAAGGTGCCGGGTCCACCGAAGAAGTTGACGATGTAGTTGAAGATGCCGTACTGCGGCTCGAAGAAATACTTCCAGAAGGTGCCGACCACCGCAGGCGCCAGCATCATCGGCAGCAGGATCGCCGTGCTCCAGAAGCTGTGGGTCTTGAAGCGCCGGTTCAGCAGCAGCGCGAGGCCAAAACCGAGCAGCAGCTGCAGCGCGATCGACGAGACCAGGAAGTGCGCGGTGGCCTGGAAGTTGTCCCAGATCGCCGGGTCGTTGAGCACCCGCTGGTAGTTGCTGATGCCGACCCACAGCGTGTCGGCGTTCGGCCGGTTGGCGCGGTAGTTCGTCAGCGACAGGTAGATGGTCCACAACAGCGGGAAGATGTTGAAGGCCAGCAGCAGCACGATCGTCGGGCCGACGAACAGCCAGGCCAGTGCGCGGTCCGACAGGCCTTGACGGCCGAAGAGCGAGGTCTTCATGGCTTGCTCCGCGGGGCGGGAAGGCCGGAGGGCCTCGCCCTCCGACCCCCGCGACCCCGCCGTGGGTGGGACTTGCACCCACTGCGCGATCGCTTCGGGTTTCACTTCAGCTTCCCGTCTTCCTTGAACACTTCTTCCCAGTCCTTCTCGAGCGCGTCGAGTGCGGATTGGGGCGTCCCCTTGCCGGCCACCACGTAGTCGTGCACGCGGTTCTGCATCGCCAGCAGCAGCTGCGCATAGCTCGGCTCGGCCCAGAAGTCCTTGACGACCTTCATCGAGTCCTGGAACACCTGGGCGTACGACGTGCTGGTCGAGAAGCCCGGCTGGTTCAAGATCGCGTTCAGGCAGGTGAAGCCGCCACCTTCCCACCACTTCTGCTGAATGGCCGGCTGGGCGAACCACTTCATGTACTCGAGGGCCAGGTCCTTCTTGTCCGAGTACTTGACGACCGAGATGCCCTGCCCGCCCAGCTGGGCGAACTGCTTGTCGCCCTTGGGGATCGGGAAGAAGCCGGTCTTCTCGCCGCCGACCTGCGGGTCCTTCGAGATGCCCGGGAAGAAGGCGATGAAGTTCATCTGCATCGCCACCTGGCCCGACTTGTACGAGTCCAGGTCTTCCGTCATGTAGGCGTTGGAGTGCCCAGGCGGCGTGCAGCAGTCGTACAGATCCTTGTAGAACTTGAGCCCCTTGACGGCGCCGGCGCCGTTGATGAAGCCTTTCATGTCGTACGGCTTCTTCGGGTTGTCGTACTCCATGCCGTAGGCGTACATCGCGTTGGTCGCGCCCATCGTGATGCCTTCGGAACCGCGCTCGGTGTAGAGCGCCGCGCCGTAGACCTTCTTGCCGTCGATCACGCGGCCCTGGAAGAACTGGCCGATCTGCTTGAACTCGTCCCAGGTCTTGGGTGGTGCCAGTTCATGGCCGGTCTTCTGCTTGAACTCGGCCTTCAGCTCGGGGCGGTTGAACCAGTCCTTGCGGTAGGTGAAGGCCACCGCATCGCCCATCGCGGGCAGCGCCCAGTAGTTCTTCGTGCCCTTCGGCCAGGTCGAGTAACCCTCGACGGTGGCCGGCGCGAAGTCGGTCATCTTGATGGCGTTCTTGTCGAAGAACTCGTTGAGCTTGACGTAGTGCCCTTCGGTGGCCGCCGAGCCGATCCACTGGCTGTCGCCGATCAGCAGATCGCACAACTTGCCCTTGGAGTTCAGCTCGTTGAGCATGCGCTGCGCGAAGTTCGGCCAAGGCACGAACTCGTACTTCATCGCGATGCCGGTCTTGGCCGTGAAGTCCTTCGACAACTCGACCAGCGCGTTGGCCGGATCCCAAGCCGCCCAGCACAGCGTCAGTTGCTTCTGCTGCGCTTGCGCGGCGCCGCTCATCAGCGTGGCCGCCGCGAACGCGCTGGCGGTGACGACCAGCTTGCCCTTGTTGAAGCTCATCCTCAGTCTCCTGTTTGATTGACCCGCGGCCGCACGCCGCACGCATGGGACGGGGCTCGGCACGCCGCCGGCCTCGACTCGGGGCCCGCCCGCACGATTGATGGGCAACGACCTTGGATCGAACTCTAGTCACATCAGAAAATAAATCACTCAATGAAAACCCTAAATCAATCACGTCAGCTTTGACGGGCTGCCGCCGGGTCTTCGCCGGTGCGCCAAGGGCCGCTCGCCATGCTGCTTGGCCCCGCCGCCCGATTCGGCGACACTCCGATGGATTTAGTTTTTGGCTTCTTTTCGGCCACGCCCCATGTCGAACCCGGTCACCATCACCAAAATCGCCGAGACCGCCGGGGTCAGCACCGCCACCGTCGATCGGGTGTTKAACAACCGGCCCGGCGTCAACCCCGTCACCGTGCGCAAGGTGCGCGAAGCGATGGCGGCCCTGGGCGGCGGCGCCCCGATCCGCGGAAGGCCGCGCTCCACCTCCAGCTACCGCTTCGCCTTCGTGCTGCCGGCCGCGCGGCTGGGCTTCTTCGATCTGGTGGACCGGGTCGTCGCACAGACCGCCGGCGAGTTCCGCCACCAGCACATCACCGAGGTCACGCACCGCCTGCCGGTGACCGATGCGAATGCCTTTGCCACCGAGCTGGCCAAGCTGTCGGACCTGGACGGCGTGGCGCTGCTGGCGCCCGACCTGCCGCCGGTCAAGCTGGCGATCAACGAGCTGGTGCGCGGCGGTGTGCACGTGGTGACCCTGTTCTCCGACGTGCCCGGTTCGCTGCGCGAGACGGCAATCGGGGCCGACAACCGCGCCGCCGGCCGCACGGCCGGTCTGCTGCTGGGCCGCTCGCTGCCGCGCAACGCGCCGTCTCTGTGCGCGCTGATGTCACCGGCCACGCGCTACGCGGCCGAGATCGACCGCCGCATCGGCTTCCAGCAGGTGCTCGAAGAGCGCTTTCCGCAGGCCAAACCCTGGCGCCTCTTCGAGGTGCCCGAATCGGAAGACGAGGCCTACGAGTACGCCCGCGAGGCGCTGTCGCCCGAGGCCACCGGCGGCCGGCTCGATGCGCTGTACAACGTGGGCCCGTGCAGCTTCGGCATCGCCCGCGCGCTGGCCGAGCATGGCTACGGCCACGACCTGATGTTCGTCACGCACGACCTGCTCGAGGTGCACCGCTCGATGCTGCTGTCAGGCAGCCTGAGCTATGTGCTGCACCAGGACGTGCAGTACGCGGTCACCGCCGCAAGCCGCGTGCTGCGCGCGCTGTGCGACGGCGTGCGCGGCGCACTGGCCATCAGCAACCCGCGCGTCGAGATCCTCACCGCTGAAAATCTCGCGTGACAGTCAACACACCCCGAACCACAATGGGGTGAAGGACGGCTATTGGCGATGAAGAAGTTCATCAACGCGCCCGAAGACTTGGTGCAAGACAGCACCGCCGGTTTGGTCATGGCCCATGGAGACCTGCTGGCGCTGAACGAGTCGCCGCTGTTCGTCCACCGCCGGACACCCAAGCAGGGCCGCGTCGCGCTGATCTCCGGCGGCGGCTCGGGCCATGAGCCGCTGCACACCGGCTACGTGGGCCTCGGCATGCTCGATGCGGCCTGCCCTGGGCAAGTCTTCACTGCCCCCACGCCAGCCCAGATCGTCGCAGCCGCACAGCGTGTCGAGTCCGGCCAGGGCGTCTTGATGATCATCAAGAACTACGCCGGCGACATCGCCAGCTTCCAGATGGCCAGCGACATGCTCGAGGTCGAGTGCGCCACGGTGCTGGTCAACGACGACGTGGCGGTCGAGCAGTCCACCCACACCACCGGGCGGCGCGGCGTCGCCGGCACCTTGATCGTCGAGAAGATGATCGGCGCCGCGGCCGAAGCCGGCGCCAACCTCTACGAGTGCAAGGCGCTCGGCGCACGCGTCAACGCCAACACCGCCTCGATGGGTGTCGCGTTGACGAGCTGCACGGTGCCCGAAGAAGCCGCCCCGACCTTCGACATCGGCGCCTGCGAGATGGAGGTCGGCGTCGGCATCCACGGCGAKCCGGGCCGGTACCGCCGCCCGGTGATGCCGGCCGATGACATCGTGGCGCTGCTGCTCGACCCGATCCTCAAGGACCTGGGCCTGGAAGCGGGTCGCTCAGTGCTGCTGCACGTCAACGGCCTGGGCGGCACGCCGCTGATCGAATTGCATCTGCTGACCCGCATCGCGACGCTGCGGCTGCAGGCCGAAGGCTTGCACGTCAAGCGCTGGCTGGTCGGCAACCACACCACCTCGCTCGAGATGGCCGGTGCATCGCTCACGCTGACGGCCCTCGACGATGAGCTGACGTCACTGTGGGATGCACCGGTGCACACGCCGTCATTGCGCTGGTGAAGCAACTGGTTCCAGGCGGAACCGCGCGATCGAGTCCACTAACGCAGCGGCCTGGCCCATCAGGCTGTCGGCCGCGGCAGCCGACTGCTCAACCAACGCCGCGTTCTGCTGCGTCATGCGGTCCAGCGTGGCCACCGACTCGTTGATGTGACCCAGCCCGTCGGACTGCTCGCCAGTGCTGGCGGTGATGGTTCGCAGCGACTCGTTGACGCAGTGCACGCCGGCCAGGATCTCCTGCATGCGCGCGCTGGCGGCATCGGCCAGTTTCGAGCCGGCACTCACCTCGGTCACGCTGCCAGCGATCAGGTCCTTGATCTCCTTGGCCGCGGCGGCCGAGCGCTGAGCAAGGCTGCGCACCTCGCCCGCCACCACGGCGAAACCGCGGCCGCTATCTCCGGCGCGCGCCGCCTCCACTGCCGCATTCAGCGCGAGGATGTTGGTCTGGAACGCAATGCCGTCGATCACGCCGGTGATCTCGGCAATGCGCTGGCTGCTGGCCGAGATGCTGCCCATCTTCGCCACCACATCGCGCATCGCCGCGCCACCGCGTTCGGCCGCCTCTGAGGTGTCGCGGGCCAAGCCGTCGGCAGTTCGCGTCGCCTGGGCCGCCTCCCGCACATTGCCATAGACCTGCTCCATCGCCGCGGTGGTTTGCTGCAGACGCGCCGCGGTCTCTTCGGTGCGCCGGCTCAGATCCAGGTTGCCGCCCGCGATCTCTGACGACGCCAACGAAATCGCGTCGGCCGATGAACGCACCGCCCCCAGCATCTCGATGAAGCGCAACCGCAAGCGCTCGACAGCGCTCATCATGCTGCCGATCTCGTCGTTGCCGCCGACGGCAACAGGCACCGACAGATCACCACCGGCCACACGTTCGAGCGACTCGGTCAGACCGTGCAGCGGCTGCCCCACCCAACGGCGGATCAGCGCGTATTGGCCGGCACACAACGCGAGCGCCGCCACGCCGAACAGCGCCATGAAAGGCAGCAGCGTGGCCCATTGCTGCTGCATCGCCTCGCCGGTGGAGACCTCGCCGACGACGATCCAGCCGGTGCCCTGGCTGGGCCGTGCGACGGCAAAGCGGTCGCTGGCCGACGGCTGCAACACCGGACGAAAACCATTCAGCTCGGCGCCGGGTGCGGTTGAACGCAAACCCGCCAACAACTCCGCGGCGCCAGAGGAGGCGTCCGACAGCATGCGGCCACGCAAGGCAGAGGGCAACATCAGCGTCGCCCGGGTCGCGTCACCGCCACGCGGATCGAGCACATACACGCCCCCGCTGTCGAAGAAGCGGGTGCCCGCCACCATCTGCTCCAGCGAGCGGTCGAACTCGGTCAGGTCAAAGGCCACGAACAAGGCGCCGACCACCTGCTGCTGCAGGTCGTGGACCGGCTGCAACCGGGTGATGAACGAACGGCCATAAAGGGTGGCGCGCCCGACGTAGGGCTGGTGGCGCAACAGCGCGGCATAGGCCGGGTGCGCAGCGTCCACCTCCATGCCCATCGCACGCTCGCCTTTCGCGTCTTTCATCGACGTGCTGGCCGTGACGAAGCCCTGGCCGCGCTTCATCAGCACCGCCGCCGAGCCGCCGGTGAACTCGGTGAACTTGTCGCAGGGGTTGTGGTAGTCGTTCAGCGCGATGCCCAACTGCAGCAGGCGGCCATTGGCCTCGTCGAGCGTGAAGTTCTTGCCGAACTGGTCGCCGAAGACCTTGAAGAACCGTTCGACCAGCAGCTTGGCCGTCTGGTCGTAGGCGTCCATCGCCTGCGCGACGGCTTCGACCTTCGCGTCGACCCAGGACACGGTGCGCTCCTGCGCCCGCTTGCTGAGCATGACCGCCATCACGGCGCAGATGCAGGCCAGCACGGCCAACAGAAACCCCCCCCCGAAGACGGTGATGCGGCGGGCCACGCTGTCGCGGCGGGTGGTGGTCGGGTTCGATGGCATGGGCGTGTCTCCTGTGGCCTGGAGGCGGCTCCGAACCCCGTGCTCGGGCGGCCTCACCAGCGCTTTCGGTCTGATGTCATTTTTCTTTAGTTGATGTTTTACGATTGATTTATTATCATCACGCCGCACCAACACATTGACACACATGGTGTTATCGCTCAGACGGTGTTGGGGTTGCTGTACTTAACCAAATCAGTCCGGAGACATCTTTGATGAAGAAGCAGGTGATGGTGGGGGTGATGGGCCTTGGCGCCCTGGCGGGCTCCGCGTGGGCCCAGTCGTCGGTGACGGTGTTCGGCTTCATCGAAGCCCAGGTCGGTCGCCAGACGCACGACGCGCCGGACACCAAGGTGTTCGACATGGGCGGCAGCCGCCTGGGCTTCAAAGGCGACGAAGACCTGGGCGGCGGCACCAAGGCCTCGTTCTATCTGGAGCACCGACTCAACCCGGACGACGGCACCGTCGGCGGCGGCGCGACCTTCTGGAAGGGTGGGTCGTGGGTGGGCCTGAGCAACGACAAGCTCGGCGCCGTGAAGATCGGTCGCTGGTGGACGCAGGCCTTCCTGAAGTCGCAGTACGCGGCCGATCCGTTCGGCATGGGCACGCTCGGCGAAGGCACCTACGGCTCGGTCGGCTGCGGGCCCGGCTTCTCTGGCGGTTGCCTGGGCGCCTTCTGGCTCAACAACTCGGTCAGCTACGAGCACTCGGTCGGCGGCTTCAGCTTCGGCGCGCAGGTGGCCGAGACCCCGACTGGCGGCAGCGACCGCCCGGCCAACATCGGCCTGAGCTACGGCGCCGGGCCGCTGTACATCGGCGCCGGCTACGAGAAGTCCAACGACGGCAGCTCGGACGAAGACTGGGCGACCTTCGCCGCCAACTACGACTTCGGCGTGGTCAAGCTGTACGGCGGTTATGGCTCGGGCCACGACGCTGCGAAGGTCAGCCGCAAGAACCTGCTGGTCGGCTTCAGCGCCCCCGTCGGCGCGGGCGCCATCATCGGCTCCTACGACATGCAGGACCAGGGCGGCACGCGCGTCGAACAGCTCGTCTCGCTGGGCTACAAGTACAACTTTTCGGCCCGCACCAACGTCTTCGCCATCGTCGCCAACGACAGCAAGGCGCCCAGCGGCACCAACAAGGGTGGCTACGCATTGGGCATGTTCCACAGCTTCTGAAACCGTGACGCGGCGCTTCCCGCGGCAACGCGGGGGCGCCGCTCCAACGCAACGGAATGGCTGGGGGGCTGCGTTGGTTGGCGCTGCGTGCGAGCGCATGCGGCGCCCTTTTCCATGGCCCCGCCGAGACGACTGGACACCATGAACCGCAATCGCAAGGCGAAGATCGTTGCCACGCTGGGGCCAGCGAGCTCCGATCACGCCACGGTGCGCCAACTGTTCGATGCCGGGGCCGACGTCTTTCGGCTCAACTTCAGCCACGGCACGCATGACCAGCACGCCCAACGGCTCGAAGCCATCCGGCGCGTCGAGCGCGAGACAGGCCGGCCGATCGCTGTGCTGCTCGACCTGCAAGGCCCGAAGCTGCGAATCGGCGCGCTGGCGAACGGCCCAGTTCAACTGACCGTCGGTGCCGCCTACCGCCTCGACCTCGACCCCGCGCCTGGCGATGCACGGCGCGCGCCCCTGCCCCACCCCGAGATCTTTGCCGCACTGCAGGTGGGCACCGATCTGCTGATCGACGACGGCAAGCTGCGCCTGCGAGTGATGGACTGCGGACCAGACTTTGCCGACACCGTGGTGGTGGTCGGCGGCACCTTGTCCGAGCGCAAGGGTGTCAACGTGCCTTCGGTGCTGCTGCCGATCTCGGCGATGACACCCAAGGACCACGCCGACCTCGCCTTCGGGCTCAGCCTGGGTGTCGACTGGGTCGCCCTGTCCTTCGTCCAGCGCGCTGAGGACCTGCACGAGGTCAAGGCCATCGTCCAGGGCCGTGCGGCCGTGCTCGCCAAGCTCGAGAAGCCGGCCGCGATCGATGCGCTCGATGCCATCGTCGAGGCGGCCGATGCCATCATGGTGGCCCGTGGTGACCTCGGCGTCGAACTGCCGGCCGAGCAGGTGCCTGCTATCCAGAAGCGCATCGTGCGGGCTTGCCGGGCCGCGGGCAAGCCTGTCGTCGTCGCCACGCAGATGCTCGAATCGATGATCACCTCGCCGGTGCCGACGCGCGCCGAAGCTTCCGACGTGGCCAACGCGGTGTACGACGGTGCCGACGCGGTGATGCTGTCGGCCGAATCCGCGTCTGGCCAGTACCCGCGCGAAGCGGTGGCGATGATGGACCGCATCATTGCCGAGGTCGAAGCGGACCCGAACTACCGCATCGGCATCGATGCGTCGCACACCGCCCCGCGCTCGGCCGTGGGCGACGCCATCTGCCTGGCGCTGCGCCAGACCGCAGGGCTGCTGCCGGTGGCCGCGATGGTGACCTACACCCGCTCCGGCACCACCAGCCTGCGCGCGGCGCGTGAACGGCCTTTGGCTTCCGTGCTGAGCATCACGCCGGAACAGGCGGTCGCTCGCCGCCTGGCCCTGGTGTGGGGTGTGCATTCGGTGCACGCCAGTGAAGCCATCATCGACGTGCCCGACATGGTCGCCAAGGCTTGYGCCACAGCCCGCCAAGAGTCCTGTGCAGGCCCCGGCGATTTCGTCGTCATCGCCTCCGGCATGCCCTTCGGCGTGGCGGGCACCACCAACTTTCTGCACATCGCGAAAGCCTAAGCGTTGCGTTCGTGCGCCAATGCAGGCACGCGAACCGCAACCGGCCACCCCTTGCCGGTCAGCCCGATTTCAAGCCTCGCAAACGTGGGGATTGAATCGGCAGCCGGTGGTCGCCACATCGGTGGTCATGAACCTCAGTTGGAAGCGCCCACTCGTCTACCTGCTGGCGCCCATCCTGATCTTTCTGTGCTTCGTCGGCTTCCCACCGCCATTTGCGCCGCCCGCGAGAACCCGCCCCGCACAAGAGCAATCGGTGCCTGACAAGGAACGCAAAGCCGTCCGCAAGTAGCCGTCTTTGCCGAGCTCAGAGAAAATGCCCCTGAGGGACAACGGAGGGGTAGCTTGAGCAAGACCACACAAACGCGCCGCGTGGCGCACGCCGCATTGGCCACGCTGGCGCTGCTGGTCACCCTGCCGGCGGATGCGAAGTGCCGCTACTCGAAGTTCGCCGCGCTGCAGCTCGACACCAGCGAGCGCTCACCGCACGTTGACGGGTCGGTCAACGGCCAGCCGATCACGGTGCTGCTCGATACCGGTGCCATGAGCACGTCTCTGATGCGCCCGATGACCGAGCGCCTGGAGTTGCCGCTGTCGCACACCGACGGCAGGTCTTTCGGCATCGGCGGAGACTCCGAGGAGTACCACGCCAGTGTCAAAGAGTTCGGCCTCGGGCCCGCGCGGTGGAAGAACATTCGCATGGCCGTGACTTGGGATGTCCAGAGCAGCAGCTTCGACGCGCTGGTGGGCGCGAACTACCTGCTGCAAAACGACATCGAGCTGCTGCTGCAGGACAAGCTCCTCCACTTCTTCAAGCCGGAGGACTGCAAGGACACCTTTCTCGGCTACTGGGACCCCGACGCGACCGTGTTGCCGATGCTCGAATTGCGCAGCGGCGACCTGCGGGCCGAAGTCATGATCCAAGTCAACGGCCAGCCGGTGCGTGCGCTGATCGATACCGGGGCGCAGTCCAGCTTCATCGACGAGAAGACTGCCGCCAAGCTGGGCGTGCAAAGGCCCACCGACGGCAGCGCCGACGGCAGGGGCGCCGTCGGCATCGGTGCGCGCAAGGTGGCGACCTGGGTGGGCCGCTTCGACTCCGTGGCGATCGGGCCCGAGGTGATCCAGCACACCAGGCTGACCGTGATGGACATGTGGGGCGCCGCCCGCCGCGATCTCGGCTACTGGGGCTCGGAATCGCTGGAAAACGCACCCCAGATGATCCTCGGTGCGGACTTCCTCACCTCCCACCGCGTGCTGCTCGCGATGAGCCAGCGTAAGGTCTACCTGAGCTACCTTGGTGGTCCGGTGTTTGCCACGAGCGCCGGCAAGCCGGCCGCCACACCGGCAGCGCCAGAGGCTCCCGCCTCCGCGCCGTGAGATCTCTTCAGCGACGCGCCACGGGCACGTAGAGCCACTCCCGCCGCTCGGGCGATGGGGTTGCGCGCAGGGTCGGTGTCGCCGCCGTGAGGCGAGCTGATGTCACCTGCCCGTCACCGTCTCGCCCGCCTCAAACCGGCAACAGCTGTCAAGAATGCCGCGCCGGAGCCCCGTCCGGCCAGGACGCGTCGCAAGTCCATTCCGGGACTGCCAGCCGTGCCATCAATGGACCGCATGCACTCGAGGTGACCGGCGACGACGCCACTGTCCCTCGCACATCGAATGAGAACCTTCTGAAGGATTCAAATATGAACAGTCAAATCAAGCCTATCACTGCGTTCGGATCCAGGCTTCTGATCTGCGCCGCAGCAGCCGCCTCGTTCACCACCTGCGCAGTTGCCGATACCGGCGTCTCGGACCAGATCGATTCAACGCGTTTCAACGTCAACAGTGATGAGGCCGCGTACGGCTCCTCAAGTCTGTACCACCTCTACGTTTCGACCACGGGCTCTGATTCAGGTACGGGCAGCGAAACCGATCCGTTCAGGACCATTCAGAAGGCGTCGAGTGTCGCGAAGCCCTCCACCACGATTCACGTGGCGGCAGGGACGTACAACGGCAATGTCGTCACCAATGCCTCGGGCACAGCGGACGGCAGGATCATCTTCTTGTACAAGGGAAAGCCGAAGTGGGGCGCCAAGATTGTCGGGAMAGGTACCGAAGTCATGTGGACCAACAACGGCAGCTACGTCGACATCATCGGCTTCGATGTCACCGGGCCCGGCCGCTTGGGGATCTTGAACTACGGGTCGCACACGACGATTGCCCACAGTCATGTGCACAACCTGGCCGTATCGGGCGGTTGCACTGGCAACGGCGGCTCAGGGATCTTGAACGGCAGCTACAGCGCCTCGGACAACGACATCATCAGCAACGTCGTCCACGACATCGGTCAGCTCGGCGCATGCAATCAGGTGCAGGGGATCTATCACTCGAATCTGCGCGGCCACGTCTTCAACAACATTGTCTACCGCGCCTCCTCGTGGGGAATTCATCTCTGGCACGCGGCCAACAACGTGGTGGTCGCCAACAACACGGTGTTCGCGAACGGATCGGCCACCATGGGCGGCGGGATGGTCATTGGCGCGGGAGACAGCCCCGGTGGCATCGTGCTCGACTACACCAAGGTCATCAACAACATCCTCTACAACAACCCGAATGTCGGCTTCATGGAGTACTGCAATGATGGCGACGACTGCATCGGTTCGCACAACACGATTGCCCACAACCTCGTCAAGGGAAGCGCTCGACCCATCATCATGAGGGTTGGTGTCGACGTCGACACCATCGCGGAGGATCCCTTGTTCAAGGATTACCAGGCCGACGGATCCGGAAACTACCGCCTGAGGAAGGACTCCCCAGCGGTTGACAAGGGAACGGCCGACTCGGCGCCGACCCAAGACATCAACAAGGTGGTGCGGCCGCGCGGCGCCGGGTTCGACATCGGGGCCTACGAAAGCCACTGAGTAGTCGGCTTCGTCAGGTAACCTGACGCATCCCCTTCGCCATGAAGTGAAAGGATGCCGATGCAGGTGCAGGTGTCGTTTGCCTCCGTTGGGCTCACGTGCCTCGTTGCGCTGGCAGCGTGCTCCACGGCGCCGGTTTCGGCGCCTGCCCCACGCGCCAACCCACCCACCGATTGCCATGCCTGGGTGGGCGCCGACCGCAACGCTGAACTGCCGGGTTATCTGTTGCCGCAGCCGAGTGGCGCGACCCAGTGCGTGCCACTGCTGCTGACGGCGAACAAGCCGCCGGCGGGTTACCACGGTGATTTCTACGTCGACGAATTCACCGATGCGAAGCTGAAGACGCGTTGGGCCGCCTGCAAGGTGGATGYGGCCTGCTTCCAGCGGATCGACGAGCAGATGCAGCGCTGGTTGCCGCCGAACAAGGCGCGGGCCACGCGCGTCACCGGGCTGGTCGACCCGGTCGGCAAGATCGAGCCCGACGGTGCCGTAGACCTGCGGCAGATCCGCAAGCCTGGCTTCTTCGCCAAGCCGCCATACGCCGAAGCGGTGGCCGAGGCCGACGGGCGCACGCACGTGGTCGAGTTCACGGTGCCGCGCGATCCGCTGGAGCGGCTGGCGCTGAACCTGCAAGGCGACATCAAGCTGCGCGGCTGGTATGTCGAAGGTGCCGGCGTCGCCGATGGGCGTGGCGGCCGCACCCGCGCGCTCGTCATCATGAGCCCGGGCGGCAGCGGGCAGTTGACGGCGATTCAGCACCCAGCCGACGCGGCCATCACCATCGACCCGGCCACGCGCCGCGCCGAACCAGTGCGCTACCCCAATGCCACGACCGAGGGCATCGGCATGCGCATGTGGCGCGATCATCTCTACGCGTTGAACCGAGCCGGCTTCGACGTGCTGGCTTATGACCGCCGTGGCGAGGGCCTTTCAGGCGGCTACAGCGACACCAACACGCTCGAACAAGGCGAAGAC
>NZ_JBFUGE010000127.1:0-14105 GCF_056403075.1 Ideonella sp. P3_A4
GCGCCGCGAGGTGATCGCCTTCGCCCAGGCGCCGGGCCCGCAAGGCGGTGCCGGCGCGCTGGTGGTGTTGCTGGGTTCCCGCTGATTCGGGAACCCGCTCACCGCTACTTTGCGAAGCCGGCGCTGAACTCCGTCAGGCTCAGCGAACCGTCCTTGTCCTTGTCGAGCAGATCGAACTTGTCGCCGATCCCTGGCACGGCCCGGGCTTCGTCACGCGACAACTTGCCGTCGCGGCTGAGGTCTGCCTTGGTGAATTGATCAACGGGGACCGCCGTCGTAGGCGGCTGTTTGGCCGGGTCGATGGGAGCCGGCGCTTGCGCCTGGGCCGAGACGGCGCCAAGCGCCAACAAAGCGCCTGCCAGCGCCCAAGTCGAAGATCTGCCAACACGTTGGGTTTGCATCGGGTGAAGTCCTGTCATTGAGTGGAAAGGAGCCTTCAATTTACCGAGCCAGCCAACCCGCGCCAGGGTTTTTGCCTACCGTTTCCCCGCTTACCGGCAGGCCCGCCCGTTTGCGAACACTTGCCGATTCACACAGCCCAGCTAGGTTTTCGCCACACCGGCTTCACGTTCAGTTCTTCTCGGCCACCGTCTTCATGTTGGCCAGGCCTTTTTCGAAGTCCGGCCCGACCATGCTGTCCATGCTGGAGAACACGCCCATCAGCTTGGTCATGAAGTCAGCCTTGCCGTACATCGCCCAGGTCACCTCGGTGCCGCTGCCTTGCGGGGTCAGGATGAAGTCGGTCTGGTTGTGCGCTTCGAAGGGCTGCAGGAAGTCGAGCTGGATGTGGATCTTCGACGACGGTGCCGATTCCTTGATCTCCATCCGGCCGGAGCCAACGTCCTTGTTGCCTTCCCAGGCATAGGTGGTGCCCACACCGGACGAAGGGCCGCCGAGCGTGCGCTTCATCGCCGGGTCGAGCTTTTCCCACGGTGACCACAGCGGCCATTGGTGGAAATCGTTGATCAAGCCGAACACCTTCTCGGCCGGCGCCTGGATGGTGGTCTTGCGCTCCACGCGGAAGCTGTCGGGCCGCGTCGCGGCGAACAGCAGCAGCGCGGCCAAGGCCACGACGACCACGATCGCAATCTTCTTCAGCATGCTCATCCTCCGGTGGCTTCGCGCGCGGTAGCGGCGCGGCCGGATGATGCCCGCGCGCCAGGCACTTGGCTATCTGGTGCCATCCCGGCGAGGTCGACTCACCTCGAAGTGGACTCAGACTGGTATCACTCCAGCAGCGATTCTGGCCTGGCCGCCGAATGCCGCCGGCGACATCGCTTTCATACCCATGTCAATGAAGAAAAGTTGAGCGGCGCCCCGATGCTCGAAACGTCCCATTACATTTCAGTCGCTCCGCAACTGGTTCTATACTGGTTTTAACTGAGCACATTGGCGAAAGCCCCGACGCAGACTGCTGCCCGTGTCGTTCGAAAGCCGACCGACCGGGTTCACTCTGAAGGAGCAATTCGCCATGAACAACCCCACAAGCGCGGCCAGGCGCTCCAGTCGTCTGGACTGGCTGGCCACCCTGTCAGCCGCCGTGGCGGCCTCAGCCATGCTCGCGCCTGCCACCACCAGCGCCGCTGGTGTTCGCGACTTCCAGTTGCTGGCGCCAGCTTGCCAGCCCTGGGATGTGGCCGTCGCCTACGTCAAGGACGACACGGTCACCCGCAACGGCCTGAGCTACAAGGCCAACTGGTGGACGCAGGGTGAAGACCCCACCACCCACAGCGGCCCGGTCGGCAGCGGCCAGCCGTGGACCCAGATCGACGCTTGCTCCGGCACGCCGCCTCCCCCGCCACCGCCGCCCCCGGCCCCCGCCCCGTGCGACCCCTGGCGCAACGACTACAAGTACCTCAAGGGCAACCTGGTGACCGAGAACGGCAAGGGCTACAAGGCCATGCTCAAGTCGCTCAACAAGGACCCGGCGACCAACAACGGCCCGAAGGGCAGCGGCGAAGAATGGATCAAGACGACCAAGTGCGACGGCACGCCGCCGCCGCCCCCCCCTCCTCCCCCGCCGCCCCCGCCCGATCTGCCGCCTGAGGCACTGAGCGCGAACCAGAACACCCGCACCTACGCCGGCTACTACCCGAGCTGGAGCGACAACTGGTTCGAYGCCRMCGGCAAGACGCCGGCGCAGGTCTATGCCCTGAGCAAGCTGGCGCGCATTCCGGCCAACTACAGCCACGTGATGGTGGCCTTCGCGAACCCGAACTTCTCGTGGGGCGGCATCGCGGCCAACAGCTGGTCGGGCACCGGCATGAGCTTCAACGGCCGGCCGAGCGACATCAAGGCCGCGATCGACGTGCTGCACATGCGCAACATGAAGGTCATCCTCGCCGTTGGTGGTGCGACCTACAACGACTGGGACGGGTTGGCTGGCGAAGGCCAGGCCGGTTCGGGTTCACGCATCAACGCGCTGTCGCAGATGCTGAAGGACCTGGGCTTCGACGGCCTGGACGTCGACTACGAAGCCGACGCCAATGTCGACCGTTATGCCAACGCCAGCAAGGCGATGCRCAAGGCGGTGGACATGGCCGGTGGCGGCCGCTGGCTGACCGTGGCGGGTTGGTCGACCGGGGCGGACTGCATCGCCGCCACCTCCGGCATGCCGGACTGCGCGGGCAAGCTGTCGTACTGGGGTGGCAACGCAGGCCGCGAGCGGCTGTTGGCGAAGAACTACCCCACCGTCGCGGCCAGCTTCGACATGGTCAACGTGATGTCGTACGACGCTCGCTACGAGCACTACGACGGCGTGACCGCGTGGACCGACTACCGCACGCTGTTCCCGTCCAAGACCATCGTCTCGATCGGACTGGAGACTTCGCCGGAAGGCTGGTCGGGTGCGAACCTGGTGGTCAACGATGCCGACGCCCAGTGCGAAGGCTCGCGCAACCTGCAGAACCAGTACGGCGCGACGCTGAACCTGCCCTACTCGGTGAACCGCTACACCACGGCCGTGAAGAACAGCAGCCATGCCAACCGCAACGCGCGGGACGGCTCGATGCTGTGGAGCATCCTGAAGACGGCCAACGGCAGCTGCGGCAGCGCGGCGCTGGCCTCGCCAGGCACGCTCGGCAAGAAGGTCGTGCAGAACATGGGCGGCACCGACGACCCGGTGTTGCAGCAAGACGGTTGGAAGTGAGGAGAGCGGCCCGGGGTGGCACCCGGGCCGTCATGAGAGGCTTGAAGAGCCAAGGGCGACCACGAGGTCGCCCTTTTTTCATGGCGCGCCGGGTTTGAACTCYAGCGCGCGTGCGATCAGCCGGCTTGGCGAACCGTCACCGGCACGAGCGCATTGATCGCTGACACCGTGGCGCGCCAGGGGCGACGGGGCGAACCCACCACCGGCGTGAAGTGCAGTCGCCGCTCGCCGCCCGGCGCGAGGTGGAAGCCTTCGTCGTCGGGCTGCCATCCGTCGACCTCGAAGTGCACAAAGCGGGCCGCTGCGCGGCTGCGCACCGTCACCTCGATCGCGTCTTCGACCACCGGCCCGGCCTCGGCGCTCAGGCCGATGTCGCTGCGCCGCAGCGGCTGGCCTTCGACATCGATGAAGTGCACCCGCTCGGCCGCACCTTGYGGGCCTTGCCAGCGCGCAACCACCACGTCGGCCGGCGGCGGACCGAAGCGGTAGGCCCACGACAGGTCGGTGAAGCCATCGAGCCAATCGGTGATCGCCCAACCTTGGCATGACCGGGCCGGCAGTTGCAGTGCGCGCTCGCCCTGCGCCACGGGCCACTCGCCCTCGCGGTAGAGCGACACGCTCAGCGTTCCTTCGCGCGCCTGGTCTTGCTCATTGACAGCGTGCAGTGTGAAGCCGTTCAGGCCGTCGTCCGTGAGGCCCAGGTGCAGCGGCTGGCAGACGCGAGCCAGTGCATGGAACACAGCCTTGGGCTGGCACTGGTTATCCAGATAGCCCCAGCCCGCACCGGCCCACAGATCTCGCAGGAACCAGACCATCGCGCCGCGGCACACAGAGCCGGCACTGCGCCATTGGCTGAACGCAGCGGTGACGGCCTCGGCAGCCGCGGCTCGGCCAAGCACCAGGTGGCGTGCCGGGTCGCTCATTCGCAAGGCCATCGGGTCTTCAC
The DNA here is from genome assembly GCF_056403075.1 of Ideonella sp. P3_A4. Classification (NCBI taxonomy): domain Bacteria; kingdom Pseudomonadati; phylum Pseudomonadota; class Betaproteobacteria; order Burkholderiales; family Sphaerotilaceae; genus Ideonella; species Ideonella sp. P3_A4. The sequence goes on from NZ_JBFUGE010000127.1 coordinate 4,095, forward strand.
CGAAGAGATGCTTGACGTAGTGATCGCGCACGTCGTCGAAGTCCCAGCCGGCGCCCAGGTCGCGCGGCGCGCGGGCCTTCCACAGCGGGCTGTGGGTGCGCACGGCCACGTCGCTGTTCAACGTACGCAAGCGGGCCAGCGTGCTGTCCGGCGGCACCTGCGCAAACGCCAGGCATTCAGTGGCGAAACGCAGGCCGCTGGCGCGCGCATCGGCCAAAGGCCGGCGGTAGGCGCCAACACCGTAGTAAGACGTGCTGCCAGCGTTGGGCTGGAACGGAAAGGCACCACCATGGGCGCTAGACGGCCAATAGACGACACCGGGTAGTTGCGCGGCCACCGCATTCTCGATGTGCTCATGGAACAGCGGTGGCTGCCAGTACTCACGCGACGCACCCCACATCGCCGCCTGCTGTTCGACCTCTGAATTGCCGCAGACCACGACCACGCTGGCCCGCGCGGTCCATGCGGGCAACTGGCTCGCAAGCTCGGCGGCGACCTCGGCCGCGAAGCCTGCATCGTCGGCCGGGTAGTCCATGTTGGCGAACATCAGCTCCTGCCAGACCATCAGGCCCAGCTCGTCGCAGAGTTCGAAGAAAACATCGGCCTCGTAGGCCATCGTGCCGCCGACGCGGATCAGGTTGACGCCGGCATCGCGCAAGCGGGTCAATACCTCGCGGTACTGCGCAGGCTCGGCGTGAAGTTTCACGGTGTCCAGCGGCACCCAGCAGACGCCGCGAGCGAACACCGGCTCGCCGTTGATCCGCAGGCCGAGGCCGCTGTCGCCGGTGTCGGCTTCGACCGCGCGGAAGCCGATGGCGCCGAGGTCCATCGACCAGTCGGCAGTGGACGTGCGGCCAAGCAGTCGCACCGGGTGTCGGGCGGGCTGGCCATGCGTGTGTGGCCACCAGGGCTCGACGTTGTCGACGCTCAGCGTGCCTTGCCATTGCGGGCGACCGTCGGCGAGTGTGGATTGCAACGCGACTTCGTGGGTCCGGCCACCGTGGTCCAGTGTCAGCCGAAGCTGATTGGGAACGGCGGTGCTTGCGTCGAAGCTGCAGCGCACGGTCAGTTCGCCACGCCCTTCGACCAGACGCGGTTGCAACTCGATCGACGACGGGCGTGCCTCGTCCGCCGCCTGCAGCCACACATCTCGCCATGGGCCAACGACCACCGCTGGCGGTGACCAGCCCGGTGTGCGGCCGAGCAGCGTGGTCCGCCAGAAGCGCAGCTGCTGCTGCGCCAGCATCGGCGAGCGCCAGCGCGGACGCGGCTTGCGCTGCGCCAGGGCATCGGCCAGCGGGTCGAAGCGGATCAGCAGTTCGTTGCCATGCGCGCGCAGGCGATCGCCCACGGCCAGCGCATGGGCGCGGAACATGTTGCGGCTTTCCAGCAGCGGCTCGCCGTTGAGCCACACGCTGGCAATCGTCGCCAGGCCATCCAGGCCCAGCGTCCAGGCACTGGCGTCGCCGACCGGCCGGTCAAAGCGGCAGCGGTACCACCAGCACTCACGGTCGAAATCGCGCGCCGGGCCATCCAGGCTCCACGTACCCGCTGCGGCCAAGGCGGCCGCCACAGGCATCGGCGCTTCGAGGGGCCGCCAGGCCGCCTCGTCAGGAACATCACCTCCAGGCTCGCCGGGCGCCAGCGCCCATGCGCCCAGCAACCCTTGCCGGCCAGGAGCAAAGCTCATGCGCCCGTCAGTTCCTCAACTGCCGAACGGATCGCGCCGACGCTGGAGAACACGCTGCGCGTCAGCATGTGGTCGGGGAACTCGATGTCGAAAGCGCCTTCGAGCGCCAGCATCACGTTGACGCTGGCGTGCGAGCTCATGCCGGCCTGGTACAGGTCGGCGTCTTCGGCCAGCGCAGCAGCGTCTTTCGCGAGCTTCGCGTGCTGGGCCAGGATGGTGCGGATACGGGTGGCGGTGTCGCTCATGGTCAGGTTCTAAAGGAATCGGAAGTCAAAAATCGGAATTCGGGGTGGTGCCGAGCGGGGCAACACCCGTCGCGGTAGCCCCCAGCAACGCCACCACCACCGCGCAAGCCTGCTCGCGCTCGTGGCTGATCGAAACGGCCCATTCGCGCACGCCCAGGCTCTGGGCCACCTCGGCGGCACGGCCATGCAGCGCCAATGCCGGTCGGCCGTTGGGCCCACGGGTCAACTCGATGTCACACCAGGCGATGCCGGCCTCGGGCAAATCGAGCGCTTTGATCACCGCCTCTTTGGCGGCAAAACGCGCGGCCAGGCGCTCGTGCATGGCGGCCTCGCCTTGCACGGCGCGCGCATCAACGGCTTCCTGGGCACTGAAATAGCGCCGGAGGAAACGTTCGCCGAAATGGGCAAACGACTCGGCGATCGCCGGCACGCTGACCGTGTCGATACCCACGCGCACGCCAGCTGCCGGCGCCTGCAGCGCAGGCGTCAGCTGATCAACGATGTCGGCGGCGTTGAGCACGTCAGAAGGCAGTGGAAAAAGAGGAGGCGGAAGCCGGCCAGGAACAGGCCAGGCAAAGGTTGCAAATGATACCGGGGCAAGCCCTTGGCCCGGCCCTGGTACGGGCATAGTTCACGGCCGCGAGGGCCAAACCCCCACGCTTTGGGGGTCAGGCCCGGGTCGGTTCGGCCGCCTGCAGCGCCAGCACGAAGCGCCGCAGCGCCCGCCACACCACCAGCGGCATTTCGTGCCCACCGTCAAAAGGCAGCCACTGCACCTGGGCATCGGCCCCTTGCAGCAGGTCACGCAGGCGTTCGCCGGCGCTGAAACCGAGGTCACCGTCGCTGCGCCCGTGGGTCACGAGCGCGGGCAACCCTTTCAGCCGCCCGACATGCGGCAGCCATTCATCCAGCGCGATGCAGGTCGACGACAGCAGCGCGATGCCGGCCACGTCGGGCTCGCCTTGCGTCAGCAAGTGGTCCATCAGCAACATGCCGCCTTGCGAGTAGCCGACCAGCACGAAGCGGCAGCCGGGATGCGCGGCGCGCGCGTCTGCCAACGTTTGCGCCAGCACTGCGCGCGCAGCGGGTCGTTCCGTCGGGTGGCGGTCGAACAGGTCGCTGGGCCCGGCGGCCAGCCGCGCGGCGCGGTGCGCCGGGTCCACCGCCCACCACGAGTGGGTGCCGTCTTCGTTGCGCACCGGGCCTGCTGGCACCACCGTGGGCAGGGTCAATGCAAGCGCGTCAACCATCGGCCGCAGCACTGCCGGGTCCATGGTCAAACCGTGCAAAAAGACCAGCACCATCCGTTGTTCTTGGGGGGTATTCACGGCGCGAATTGTGAATCGGCTATGAGACACTTTGTTGCAGGACAGCATCGCGCGGCGATACCGACGTTGCCGCCGCCCCTTTTTCCTTTCCTCAAAGAACAACCATGAGCCAGACCGCGCCCAGCTACGCCACCTTGTACGACGCCGTACGTCGCATCGCCCAGGAAGTGGCGGCCAAGCATGCCGACGACGTCGACAGCAAGGCCCGCTTCCCTGCCGAATCCGTGGCCGCGCTGCGTGAAGCCAAGGCCTTCTCGGCGCTGGTGCCGAAAGACCTGGGCGGTAGCGGCCTGACGATGCGCGAGCTCGGCTCTCTGGTGAGTTCGCTGGCCCAGCACTGCGCCTCCAGCGCGATGGTGCTCGCCATGCACTACACCCAGCTGTGCTGCGTCGTGCGCCACCATGGCGGCGGCGAGTTCTTCGACCGCTTCATGCGCGACATGGTCGAGCAGCAGTGGCTGATGGCGTCGATGACCTCCGAGGTCGGCACCTTCGGCGACACCCGCTCCAGCGTCTGCGCGGTGCAGACCGAAGGCGAGCGCTTCACGTTGGTGAAGGAAGCCACCACCGGCTCGTACTGCGCGCACGCCGACGTGATCGTCGTCACCGCCCGCCGCAACGCCGAAGCCGGTGCCAGCGACCAGGTGTTGGTGCTGTTGCGCAAGGGCGACTACTCGCTGGAGCAGACCACCTCCTGGGACACGATGGGCATGCGTGGCACCTGCAGCCCGGGCTTCAAGCTCAACTCCAGCGCACCGGTCGGACAAATCCTGCCTGAGCCGTTCGGCGACATCTCGGCCGAGTCGATGGTGCCGTATTCGCACATCCTGTGGTCGTCGCTGTGGAGTGGCATCGCTGCCGGCGCGCACAACAAGGCCGCCACGTACGTGCGCGGCGTGGCCCGCAAGAACCCGGGCACGACGCCCCCGACCGCGGTCGCACTGGCTGACCTGACGGTCGCGTTGCAGACCACGCGCCTGCAATGGCAAGCCATGGCCGATGAGTTCGACGCCATCGCCGCCGCCGGTACCGACGAGAAAGACCTGACCTCGATCGGCTGGGCACTGAAAATGAACAGCCTGAAGACGGCCTGCTCAGACGCGGCCCCGCGCATCGTGCATGGTGCGCTGCAGATCGTCGGCATCCTCGGCTACAAGAACGACAGCCCGTTTGCAATGGGCCGCGCTTACCGCGACGCGCTGTCAGCGTCGCTGATGATTTCCAACGACCGCATCGCCGCCAAGAGCGCTGCGCTGCTGCTCGTGTTCAAGGACGAGTGACACCATGACAACTGAAAAGAACTACGACCCCGCCGCGTTCTACACCGAGCTGGTGGAAGCCGGCCTGATCTACCCGACCACCGTCAAGGGCGGGTACGGCCGCAGCGCGATGTTCGAGGACATCCTCGACCGCTTCGACGCTCTGGTGATGCGCAACGCCGCCGGCGACGGCGCCGAACCGATGACCTTCCCGCCCATCGTCGCACGGGCGATGATCGAGAAGCTGGGTTACCTCGACAACTTCCCGCAGCTGGCCGGCAGCGTGCACAGCTTCTTCGGCAGCGACCTGAAGGCGCGCGAGATCTCCGAGAAGGTCAAGGCCGGCGAGCGCTGGGAAGACATGCTCGACATCACCGAAGTGATGCTGCTGCCCGCCGCCTGCTACCCCGTCTACCCGATGTTCAGCGGCTTGCTGCCGGACGGTGGCCGCCTGGTCACCACGAAGAACTGGTGTTACCGGCACGAACCGTCGGACGAGCCGACGCGTCTGCAATCCTTCCGCATGCGCGAATTCATCCGCGTCGGCGCGCCCGATGCGGTCGAAGCCTGGCGCGACGGCTGGCGTGACCGCGCGCTCGAACTGCTGCTCGGCCTGGGCCTGCCGGCCGCCAGCGACGTAGCCAACGACCCGTTCTTCGGCCGCGTCGGCAAGATGATGGCCACCAGCCAGCGCGAGCAGAAACTGAAGTTCGAAATCATGGTTCCGGTGATCTCGCTCGAGAAGCCGACCGCGATCTGCTCGTTCAACTGGCACCAGGAACACTTCACCGGCAAGTACGGCATCCGCCAGGGCGATGGCGCCACGGCGCACACCGCCTGCCTGGGCTTCGGCCTGGAGCGCTGCACGCTGGCGCTGTTGAAGACCCACGGTCTGGACCCGGCCAAGTGGCCCACTGAAGTACGCGCACAACTGTGGCCTTGAGTTTGGCGCTGCGCCGGGCCAGCGCCCTGCCCGGCATCGACCCCGCGAGCTACCAGCGCCACGCGCTGCATGGCGAATCGGCCCAGTGGCCCGAGAAGAACTGCTACATCGACCTGTGGATCGAGCTGATCCACGCGATGGGCTGCGACCCGCACGCGATGCTGGGCCACACGCTGCCGATCGATTTCGAAGGCGACCAGTGGACCTTCTTCAAGCCCTCGCATGACCAGCTGCGGCGCCTGTACGGCATCGACGTGCAGGAACTGACGATCTGGCGCCCGCTGGCCGACCATGCGATCGAGCACCTGTCAGCAGGCAAGCTGATCAGCGTCGAGGCCGATGCGTGGTGGCTGCCGGACACGGCCGGTACCGACTATCGCAACAAGCACACGAAGACAACCATCGTGCTGGCCGACATCGACCTCGATGCACAGCGCCTGGTCTACTTTCACAACGCCGGCTGCTTCGCGCTCGAAGGCGAAGACTTCGTCGAGACATTCCGGCTGAACAAGCCGGAAGACCCGGCCTACCTGCCGCTGTTCGCCGAAGTCGTCCGTTCCGACCGGCGTGTCGTGCGGCCGCTAGCCGAGTTGCGCGAAGCCGCGCGCGCCGATCTGCGCGAGCAGTTCGCTCGCCGTCCGTCGAGCAATCCAGTGCGCCGTTTTGCCGAAGCCTTCGAGCAAGACCTGCCGCTTATGCGCGAACGAGGTCTGGACCACTACCACGCATGGGCCTTTGCCGGCACACGCCAGGTCGGCGCCGCGGCTGAGTTGACGGCACGTTGGCTGGCCTGGATGAGCGATGCCCCCAGCCCGTCCGAGCAACGTGCCATCGACGCATTCGACCGCCTCTCGGCTGGTGCGAAGACCTTCATCCTGAAGGGCGCGCGGGTCGTGTCGTCATCGAAGCCGGCTGACCTGAGCGCGCTGTTCGGTGGCATGGTCGAGGCCTGGGATAAAGGCATGGCCGCGCTGGGCGAGACGTTGTAGGCAGGCTGACGCTACGGGCCGGTAAAACAGCCCGCTTGCTGATGTGGTGGCGGCAGGGCGGCGGCGGTGCCCCCGTTCGCCGTCCGCTCGCGGGCCCCTGTTGGCGCACGACGACGTCCGTCTCCATCAACACCGCTTGAGGTGTGCGAAGGTTGGGGCGACCGCGAATGAGGCCGGCGCCCGGGGACACCACCACCGCCCTGCAGGCACCGACCGTGGCGCGGCACGCCTTCGCATGCAACCCGAGGAGCCAGGCCGAAGGCTCGGGGTGCGAGCGGCGGCCCCTCATTCGCGGTCGCCCCAGCCGCAGCACGAGAACACGGCGCCGATCGAGAGACCGTTGCCAGCGCAACCCCGATCCCCGCGAGCCGGGGACGCCGATCGCGCCCCGGGCCTCCGGCCCAGTCACAACCTCGGCCCGCCACCCAACAAACGGCAACTCAAAGATCCAACACCAACCTCGGCGACTTCGCCCGCGAGCAACACGGCGTGAACTGGTCGTTCGCCGCGTGCTCCTCAGGCGTGAAGTACAGATCCTTGTGGTCGGGCGTGCCGCTGAGTACGCGGGTGATGCAAGTGCCGCAGACGCCCTGCTCGCACGAGGTTTGAACCTCGACACCGGCTGCGGCCAGTGCCTGCACAACCGTCTTGTCCTTGGGCACGACGACGACGCGCCCGGAACTCGCGAGCTGCACCTCGAAACTATCGTCAGTGGCCGAGGGTGCCACATCGGCCGAGAAGAATTCGTAGTGCAACTGCGCCTCGGGCCAACCCCGGGCGCGCGCGGTTGACAGCACTGCGTCCATGAAGCCCTTGGGGCCGCAGACATACAGGTGCACGCCCGGTTGCGGCTCCGCCAGCCGAGCGGCAATGTCGAACTTCTGCGCCACCGGGCCATCGTCGAAATGGAACTGCACTTGCGACGCAAAGCGTGAGCCGGCGATGCGGTCGTGAAACGCCATCCGCTCGCGCGAACGGGCGCAGTAGTGCATCTCGAACAGTGCGCCCATCACCGCCAAACGCTCGGCCATGCAAAGGATCGGCGTGACGCCGATGCCACCGGCCAGCAGCAGGTGGCTGCTTGCGTCGTGCACCAACGCGAAGTGGTTCTTCGGCGCGCTGATCTGGATCACGTCGCCCACTTGAACCTGATCGTGCATGCTCGCCGAGCCACCACGCGTGGCCGGGTCGCGCAACACGGCGATCAGGTAGCGGTGACTTTCTGCGGGGTCGTTGCAGAGCGAGTACTGGCGTGTCTTGTCGCCCACCGTCACGTCCACATGCGAACCAGCGGAGAACACCGGCAAGGGCTGACCGTCGACCTCGACCAGCTCGAAGCTGCAGATGTCCAGCGCCTCGCTCGTCTTGGCTGCGACGCGCACACGAAGACCTGTCGCAGCACTCATGCGGGCACCTCTGCCGACACGCCCTGCTCCGCCGCAATCAACCGGTCAAGCACCTTGCGCGACTGCACGCCGCCCGCATCGATATTGAGCTTGAGCAGCTGACGCTCAGGCCACGCCAGCAGGTTCTTCTGTTGCCGCTCCAGCATCTCCAGGTCTTCGCTGAAGATCTTGCCCTGGCCTTCGCGGATGCTCGCGGTCAGTGCCTTGTCTTTCGGGTTGAAGTTGCGCGCCATGCCCCAGAAGTACCAGATCGAGGTCTCGGTCTCCGGCGTGATGAAGTCGACCACGATGCTCGACGCCTTCACCTTCGGGTCAGCCTCGCAGCCACCCTGGCCCGCCAGCGCGACGCCGACCTCGATCATCACGTGGCTCGGCGGTGAGAAGCGGCAGATCTGCCAGCGGTCCACCGGCTGGTTGTCGGGCAGGTGGTTGCCGCGCAGCGCCATCTGCCAGAACGGTGGTGCCTGAATGTTGTTCATGAAGCGGCTCGTGATCACCTCGTCGCCTTCGGTGCGTGTGGTCACCGGCGCCTCGTCGATCTCTTTCTGGCCGATGCTGGTGGCGTGCACGTAAGTCTCGTGCGTCAGGTCCATCAGGTTGTCGACCATCAGCCGATAGTCGCAGGCGATGTGGTACAGCCCGCCGCCATAGGCCCAGTCCGGGCTCTCGGCCCATTCGAGGTGGTGGATCTTGGCCGAGTCGGCCTGCGCCGCATCACCCGGCCAGACCCAGACGAAGCCATGGCGCTCGACCACCGGGAAGCTGCGGATCGCCGGGAAGCCGCGCACGCGCTGGCCCGGCATCGCGATGGTCTTGCCATCACAGCCCATCTCGAGCCCGTGGTAGCCGCAGACCAGCTTGCCCTCGACCACCCGGCCCAGCGACAAGGGCGCGCCGCGGTGCGGGCAGAAGTCTTCCAGCGCCGCCACCACACCGTCTGGCCCGCGGTAGAACACCATCGCCTCGCCGCAGACCTTGCGTCCCAGCGGCTTGTCGTCGATCTCGTCCGGCGTACAGGCCACGTACCAGGCGTTCTTCGGAAACATCGGGCAGCTCCAATGGATGCGTCAAATTGGATCCAATTATCAGCACCATTGGCCATTCAATGCCAGAATACCTGCCATATTGGATCCAGCATAGTCCAACAGACCCGCCATGCCTTCGCCTGAGCATCTGCCCGACAGCGGCAGCGTCGTCGCCACGCTGCGTCAGCTGATCATGGACGGCCACTACCCGGCCGGCACGCGGCTGGCCGAGATCCCGGTGGCCACCGCGCTGGGTGTGTCGCGCACCCCCGTTCGGCTGGCGTTTCGCAGCCTGCAGCAAGAAGGCCTGCTGCAGATCACCGGTAAACGTGGCTTCGTCGTGCGCGCGTTCTCGGAGGAAGACGTGCAGTGTGCGGTCGAGGTGCGCGGCGCGCTGGAAGGGCTGGCAGCCCGGCGCCTGGCCGAGCGCGGCATGTCGACCGAGGTGCAGGCCACGCTGCGCGCCTGCATCGACGAAGGCGCCCAACTGCTTGCGAAGRGCCACCTCACCGAAGAAGACATCGGCGCGTGGGCGCACCTGAACCACTGCTTCCACCACACCATCGTCGAATCGACTGGCAGCCTGGTGATCGCAGATGCGATCGCCCGCAACAACCACCTGCCGTTCGCCTCGGCCGACTCGATCACCATCGACCGGCAAGCGCTGGGCCGTGAGCACGAGAAGCTGCGCTTGGCGCAGGCGCATCACCAATTGGTGTTCGAAGCGCTGCAGCGGCGCGAGTCAGCGCGCGTCGAGATGCTGATGCGCGAGCACGCCTACATCGGGCTGCGCTACGGTGCGCTGTTCGGGCTGCAGGCTGGCACCACAGCCGAGGTGGCTGCCGTGCCGGCCTTGCGCCCCGTCAAAAGTGCAGCGCCACGACCTCGCTGACGCCCGCCTCACCCATCACCGGAATCGTCAGCACCGCGCTCAGGCCGATGGGGTTGTCGGCTTCATCCGGGCGTGCCGCCGCAGCCATTTCGCCCGAAGCCGCCTGCGCCACGCCGACAGCCCAGGCCGTGCCGATCGGCCCCAGACCTGCCGCCGCTTGTGCGCTCAACCCGTTGGCCGTCAGGTGCCCCCGCACCTCGCAGAAGCCGAATGCACGCTGCAGGTGCGTACCAC
>NZ_JBFUGE010000128.1:0-13873 GCF_056403075.1 Ideonella sp. P3_A4
CCCGCAGGACGGCAAGATCACCTTCAGCCGCTTCGTCGCCAGCTGCCAGATCGAGCTGCGCGTGGCCACCATCCCGACCTCCAACGGGCTGGAAGACGCGGTGCTGCGCATCCTGTCTTCCGCCAAGCCGATCCCGCTGGACAAGCTGGGCATGTCGCCGGCCAACCTGGCGGCGTTGAAGCACGCGATCGAGCGGCCCTACGGCATGGTGCTGTGCGTCGGCCCGACGGGCTCCGGCAAGACCACCACGCTGCACTCAGCGCTCAACCACATCAACACCCCAGACCGCAAGATCTGGACGGCCGAAGACCCGGTCGAAATCACCCAGGCCGGGCTGCGCCAGGTGCAGGTGAACCCGAAGATCGACTGGACCTTTGCCAAGGCCTTGCGCGCCTTCCTGCGCGCCGACCCGGACGTGATCATGGTCGGCGAGATCCGCGACCAGGAGACCGCACAGATCGCTGTCGAATCGTCGTTGACGGGCCACCTGGTGCTGTCGACGCTGCACACCAACAGCGCGGCCGAAACGATCACCCGCCTGCTCGACATGGGCATGGACCCGTTCAACTTCGCCGACTCGCTGCTGGGTGTGATGGCGCAGCGCCTGGTGCGCCGCATGTGCCCCCACTGCCGGCAGAGCCGCCCGGCCCACGACGAGGAAATCGACGAGTGGGTGCACGACCACCTGCACGCCTGGAACGGCCACGAGGCCGCCCCGAGCCGCGACGCGGTGCTCGCCGACTGGACCAGCCGCTTCGCCAATGCCGACGGCCGGCTGCTGGCCTGGCGCGCGACCGGCTGCGACAAGTGCGACCACAGCGGCCTGCGTGGCCGGGCCGGCATCCATGAGTTGCTGACCGTCTCGCGCGGCGTTCGCCACCTGATCCAGACCGGCGCCCGCGCCGAACAGATCCAGCGCCTGGCGATGAGCGAAGGCCTGCGCACCTTGCGCCAGGACGGGCTCGAGAAAGTGCTGGCCGGCGTGACGACGATCGAAGAAGTGCGCGCGACCAGCAACAACTGACCGCGGGCAGACCGCAAGACTCAGGCAGGCGCGTCGAAACGATAGCCGACGCCGTAGACGGACGACAGGCCGTCGAAAGCCGGGTCGATGGCCAGCAGCTTGCGGCGCATGTTCTTGACATGGCTGTCCACCGCCCGGTCGCTCACGTCGCGCCAATCGCTGTGCACGGTGTCGAGCAATTGCGCACGTGAGTAGACCCGCCCCGGGTGCATCAACAGCGGTCGCAGCATCCGGAACTCCAAGGGCGTCAGCGGCACCACCTGGCCGCGCCAATGGATGCGCAACGCTTCGTCGTCGATGTGCCAGGGCACTTCCGCCCCCGTCAGCCGCCCTTCGGCACGGCGAACCAGCGCGCGCACCCGCGCCATCACTTCGCGTGGGCTGAAGGGCTTGCAGACGTAGTCGTCGGCCCCGCTATCCAAGCCCAGCAGGCGGTCGACCTCGTCGACCCGCGCCGTCAGCATCAGGATCGGCACATCGCTGAAGCGGCGCACCTCGCGGCACAGTGCCAGGCCATCGAGCCCGGGCAACATCAGGTCCAGCACCAAGGCCGCCGGTACCGCGCGTTTCAAGCTTTCCAGCGCCACAGCGCCGTCAGCCACGGCTTCGGCCAGGAAGCCGTCGTTGCGCAGATAGTCGACCAGCACTTGGGCGATCTTGGCGTCGTCTTCGACGACCATCACGCGGCGCGGTGCGGTGGTGTTCATTGGTGCACCCTTGGGCCTGCGGCCCTTCCCTCCGAGAGGGAATGAGCCCCTACGGGCGGCCGGGCGGGGCTCATGACGACCGGCCGCCGCTGACTTGAACCGGCAGGCGCACCCGCACCTGCAGACCGCCGAGCAGGGACAACCCGGCGTCGATGCTTCCCTCGTGGGCCTGCGCGATGGCCTTGCAGATCGACAGGCCCAAGCCGCTGCCGCCGTGGGCGCGGCTGCGGGCCTTGTCCGCGCGGTACAGCGGCTCGAACAGGCGCGGCAGCTCGTCCACAGGCACGCCGGGCGCGCTGTCGTCGAGGGTCAAGGTCACTGTGTCGGCGTCGCACTGCATCGCCAGCCGCAACCGGCCGGGTGCGTCGGTGTAGCGCATGCTGTTCTCCAGCAGGTTGTCGAGCAGTTGCTCGATGCGCACAGGGTCCCAGCACACCGGGGCCGCTTGCGCCGGCAACTCGGCGCTCAAGCTCAGGCCGCAGGCCGCCGCCCGTTGGCTGGCACGGTCCACCACACCGCGCACCAGCGCCACGGTGTCCAGGTCGACGCGATGGCAAGGCAGGGCCTTCAGGTCGGACAGGGCCAGCAGGTGCAGGTCATCGACCAGCCGCCCCAAGCGCGCGGTCTCGTGCTGCAGCGACACCAGCGCTTCATGGCGCAGCGGGCGCACACCATCGATCAGCGCCTCGATCTCGCCACGCAATACCGCCAACGGTGTGCGCAGCTCGTGAGAGATATCGGCCAGCCAGCGGCGGCGGGCACTTTCGAGCGTCTGCAGCCCTTCGGCCATGCGGTTGATGTTGCGAACCACGTCGTCGATCTCGGCGCTGCGGCCGGCGCCGGAATGGTCTTCGCGCAACCGGGCTGTCAGTTCGCCCCGCGCCAACCGGGCCGCGGTGGCCTGGACCGCCAGCAGCGGCCTGACCCAGCGCCGGCCCACCCAATGGGCGCCGAACAGCGACACCAGCCACAGGGCCAGCGCCACCGCCGCGATGCTCCAGTACTGCGAGCGCAGAAAGTCCAACTGCACGCTGTCGGGCACCGGCGGCACCGGCATCATGTTCAGCCGCGCGACCACGGCGCCGTTCCAGTGCAGCGGCCGCTCAATGACACCGTCCTTGCGCCCATGCAGCGGCCGGCTCAGGAACGGCCGTCCGTCAGGCGTCACCATTTCCAGCCGGCGCAGAAACCCGTCGGGCGGGTCCAGCGGCGGCTCGCCCTGCGCGCGCTGCTCGTTCGCAGCCTGCGGGCCGCGGCCCTCGCGATACTCGAATTCATGGGCCAGCCAGCGCAGGTCCATGTGTTGCTCGCGCAAGCCCTCGATGCCGCCGGCCTCGGCCAGCATGGCCTCGACCATCGTGGCGAAGCGCTCGAATTGGTCGGCGTCGCGCGCCGCAATGTAGTTGTTGAACCCGTGCCGCAGGTTCCAGGCGCTGGCCATGCCCATGCCCAGCACGGCCACCGTGACGGCGCCCACCAGGAGCAAAGACAGCATGTGGGCAAGACGCAGGCGCATGAGCAACGGATTCGGCTCGACCATTGTGGAAGAAGTATGGATGGCATTCCATATTGCCTCCACGGTGCGGCGAGACAGTGGCGCCGTCGACGCGCGGTGCGTTCGACGCTTGCCAAGGAGTCGCGCCATGCGCCAGATCACCTACCCATCTTTGCTCGGCCTGCTGGCCGTCCTCGCCGCCACCGCTCTGTTCGTGGCCGCTGCCACCGCCCAGCCGGCACCACCCCGCTCCGACGACGATCGGCCGCCGCCACCGCCGCCCGAGTCTCTGCAGGCTTGCGCGTCGCTCGCCGCCGGCGCCGCCTGCGAATTCAAGACGCCGCGGGGCAACACGATGAAGGGCACTTGCTGGGCCCCCGAGGGCAAACCACTGGCGTGCAAGCCGAAGGAGCGTCCGCACGACAAGCCCGGCATGCAGGGCGATCGGCCCTCCGGCCAGGACCCGAGGGGCGAACGGTGAACGCCCGGCCCGACATGGCGGCTCCATCCCGCCTGGCCGCGGCAGCCGGCGCCGTCATCATGATCGCTGTGTGCGGCGGCTGCGGCGGAGACCACACGACAACGAGCGACGACACCAGCACGGCCACGTCGCTGGCCGACGGTTATCGCCAGGCCAAGTGGCAAACCGGCGTCAGCGTCAGCTTCAGCGGCGATTGCACGATGACCTACACCAGCACCGGCACGCCCAGCCACGGCCAGGCCGCCTACTACCTGGTGCCGGTGGGCCTGTTCGGTGGCGGCGATGTGGTCGCGACCACACCGCATGGCGGCCTCGAGCTGGGTGTCTCACAGCTGCCGGTGTCGACGACCACGCAGACTTACACCTTCAACATCTGCCCCAGTGCCGCCAGCACCACCACCGCCACCAGCGGCGGTGCGACCGGCTGGATGGTGTCGGGCGCGGCGATGTTCAACGCCTATGAGGGTGACATGACGACGGTGGCCACGAGCGACAACGTCAGCTACAGCTTCGTCGATGCGAAAGGTATCTCACAGACCGCCTCGTTCCTGGACACCTGCGGCGGCCACCAGGCCCCCAACAACCAGTACCACTACCACGGCTGGTCTTCTTGCCTGAGCGATGAGGCCGGCGACACCGACGCCGGACCGTCTCACCTCGTGGGCATCGCGCTGGATGGTTTTCCGATCTACGGTGACCGCGACATCAATGGCCAGCAGGTCGCGGTCACCGCACTCGACGAATGCAACGGCATCACGAGCCCGACGCCGGAGTTTCCCAGCGGCGTCTACCACTACGTGCTGCCGCAGGGCTCGCTCACGGGTCAGGCGGCACCGCGCTGCTACCGCGGCACGGTGCCGACGCAGTTGGCGATGCAGACGGCGCTGTCCACCGGCATCTGCTCGACACCGCGGCAGAAGGCGCTGGCCGAGGCTGGCCGCCAGCCATCGGCGCCGGCGGCCACCGCGCCGCGCACCAGGCTGCCGGCGGCCGCGGTGAACCCGGCCTGAGCCCGACGCCGTCAGGGCCGCGGGTTGGCGAACGAGTTCGGGTCGAAGCCCGGCTCGTCGTGCAAGCCGCTGTTGTCGACGAACTCCATCTGCGCCATCGTGATCGACTGCAGCTGCGAAACGGTCGAGCTGCTCCACGCCGAACTCGGCTCGCCCTGCACGAAGAAGTTCGAGCCGATGTCAGCCACATACAGGCCATAGCGCTTCATCGCCGTCGCCAGCGCCTTGGCCTGCGTCGTCCAGTTGGCCGGGATCACGAAGCTCGACTTCAAGCGCATCACCGTGCCGTAGGGGATGCCGTCCGACGGCCCGCCGGACGTGGTGTGCCGCGCCGGCCACTGCACGCCGTGGATGCGCGAGCTGCTCAGCGTGACGCGCAGTGCATGGGCCACGATACCGCTGTTGGCCTCGGACACCCGCGCCAGGAACGGCGAGATCGGCAAGCCGGCGGCATCGCCCGAGGTCCAGCTCATCGGCCGCAGCTTGTTCGAGTTCAGGCCCCAGGCGGCGGTCGAATAGGCGAACCACTTGCCGTCGACCTTGTAGCTGAAGTAGCTCTCCCACAGCCGGCAGTTGTCCTGCTCGACCACCAGCACGTGCCTGTCGCCGCACTCCTGCGCGTCGTTGCAGGTGCCATGCTCGGCGCGAATGATGTTGTCATTCGGAAACGGGAAGTGGCGGTTGCTCGCGGTCAGCTTGTCGCAGCCGCGCTTGATCAAGGTCTGGCCTGTCGCCGCGCAGTCGCTCTCGTCCGGCACGCCATTGCCGTTGCCGGCCCGCGGGTCGGTGATCTTGAAGCTGACCACCGGCCAGGTGGTGGTGGCCGCCGTGCTGTCGATCAGGTTCAGCGGGATGCCGTAGTACGGCTTGTCCCAATGGTCCTGCCAATGGGTCGGGTCATCGGTCATGCCCCAGTCGGCATGAAAGCGCGTCGAGTTGCCGATCTGCCCGACCCACTTGCTGCTGGAGGCATGGGTCGGGTAGCGGTGCGTGTCGTCGATGCGGGTGTTGAAGACCGCGTTGGCGGGGAACGACGGGCAGCTGCCGAGCTTGGGCGCGGCCAACAGCCCCGCCGGCGTAGCGGCGAGCGTGGCGACAGCGGCAATGCTGATCACCGCAGGGATGAAACGAATACGGGACATGAGGTTTCCTCTGAGGTGATGGTGGTTCACGGCAGCGTGACGTCGAGCACGCCGTGCGCGCCGGCCAGTTGCGTGCCGCCGGCGCTGACATGCAGCGTGCGGGCGCCCTGCCCGTCGACGCTGACGCTGACCGTGTAGGCCGCCTTGGCCACGGTGCCTGCCAGCAGCAGCCGATGGGCATCAGCCGGCAATGGCGCGGTGAAGCTGGTGATGGCATGCGACAGGTCGTCGACGAACAAGGTCGCCGTGCTGCCCACCAGCGCACCGGTCATCGCCGTGCCCGAGTTGCTGCGCAGCAGCTGCGTCGCCTGGGCTTTGCCAGTCGCGTCGTAGCCCTGCAGCACGTGCAGGAAGTTCACGCTCGTCGGTTGACTCGGGTTCTGCACCCGCAGGCGGTAGCCGCCGGTCCAGTTCGACTTGTTGGCCGACATCGGGTCCAGCGTCGCCTTCCACATGCTGTCGGGCAGGTTCAGCGTCGGCCCTTCGACCTGGATGCTGCGGCTGCCCGCGGCCGGCAGCAGCGTGCGTACCTCCAGGCGCTGATTGCCCGGCGTCGATGCGACGACCTTGTCGCCGCTCAACGTCGGCGCCGCGCCATTGCTCGGCAGCATCAGGTTGAAGCGCTTGAAGCGGCCGCTGACTGTCGTCTTCGTGCGGTCCATCAACACCAGCGCGTCGGGCTGCAGCCAGAGCAAGCTGCGGCTGACATGCGACACGTCGCGCGCCGTGACCCAGCCGTTGTCGAAGTTGTAGAGGTTGGTGGCGTCGCCGGTGACCGTCACGAAGTCCTTGCCCTGGCCTTGCAGCAAGACCTTCGGGTCGCCATCGTGGTTGCCCAGCAGGAACTGGCTGCCGCGCACCAGGTGCTCGTGCAGGTAGTCGCCGACTTGCGCGTTCGGGTTGTTCTGCACGCTGAGCGCGTTCTTGAACTCGCTCATCGCGGCACCCGAACCGTAGGCGGTGAACTCCTTGGTCAGCCACTCGCCCTTGCGCCAGAAGTCGAAGCTGTTGCCGTCGCCGTGCTGGTGGTCGATGGTGTTGTAGCTGAGCTTGTAGTCGAACAGGCGAGTCGCGTTGCTGTCGGCCCAGCCGGTGCGCGCCTGGATGCGGCCGATGCCCGGCGCGTAGTTGTAGGTCTTCAGGCCAGTCCGCGGGTCGGTCGGCGAGCCGGAGGTCGGATCGAACAGCAGGAAGTAGTAGATCGAATCGACGATCGCGTCGTCGTTGTTCGCCTTGCGCGACAGGCGGCCCGGGTTGTCGGGCGGTGCCACGTATTCCATCCAGCGCGCGCCATTCAGTGTGGCGGCGTCGGCCGCGTAGCGTGCACCGAGCGCGTTCGGGCCCATCACGCGCATCGGGTCCTGCAGGTACAGCTGTTCGCCATCACCAAACCACGAAGGTTGGTAGACGCTGCCGTAGTCGGTGGCCACCTTCTTCGTCGTCAGGCTGTGGTAGTAGCCGGGCAGCAGCGTCTTGTAGACCGGGTTGCCGGTGAAGCTGACCTTCTTGCCGTCGCGCACGGTGTCGTCACGGCCCGAGGTGTTCAGCGCCAGCAGCAGGCCGTAGTAGAAGCCGATCGATTCGCCGTACTCGGCCCCCTCGGGGCTGATACCGCCCTTGCCGTCGTTGCGGTAGGCGTAGTCGGTCATGTAGAGGTAGGTGCCGATCGCCTCGTCCATGAAATCGCCCAACGCGCCGGCGCGGTCGTTCGGCACCTTCGGGTCGACCTTGTCGTCGGCCACGTCGATCGCGTTGCCCATCATGAAGATGTTGCGTGCGTGGGCCATGAAGTAGTTGTTCATCGCATAGCGCACCGCGCTGCGCTTCGGGTCCTTCAGGTCCAGCAGCGCCGGGTTGTTGCGGCGCGAGGCATCCTTCGGCACCTCGTTCGCGTGGGTGTTGTAGTAGACGACCGAGGGGTAGCCGTCGCGGTCCTCCGCACACCAGCGCAGGAACACGCGGCGAATGCGCTGGCGCTCGGCAGCGGTCAGCTGCGGGTACAGCCAGTCCACCGCCAGCGGGAACGATTCGCCGTGCCAACGGCCGCGGTCGGAGTTGGCGAACGAAGCGCTACGGAACTTGCCAGGGCCGACGCCTTTGTCGGCTTCGTCGATCACGGCGAACAGCGCCGTGCGCGCGGTGCGGATCCAGCGTGCACGGCGGTTGGCGTCGGTGTCGACCAGCGACATGAAGGCCAGCAACGCGGCGTACGACTCGGTTGGATAAGGCGTGTAGGTCGAGCCGCCGTTGTCCTGGCCCGGCACCGTGCCGTCTTCGACGCGCTGCGCCGCGGTCAGCGCGAGCTGGAGCAACCCGCCACCGTTGGCGTGGTCGTCGAACATCGGGTTGGACGAGGTCGCCCATGCCTGCAGCGTGGGCAGGTCTTGCGCGCGGATCCACAGGCGTGGGTGCTGCGTGACCGGCGCGCGTGCCGCCAGCGTGTCGATCGCCGCCGCAATGGGCGTGCTTTCCATCGCGTGGATGCCAAGGGGGGCGGCGCTGGCCAGGAAGGCCATCGCCAACGGCAGGGCCCAAGCGCACCAGCCGTTGTTGCTCGTTCGTGTGTTGTTCATCGCTGCAGAACCTGAGTCGTTGTGGAACGGAGCCCGGCTTTCCGCAATCCGCGTGCCACAACCGTCACGACCTCGACCACCCTCTGTCAGCCACTCGCCGCCGCGTTACAACGACTGACATTTCGCGTCACTCCGCCGAGAAATGACGACACATCGCGGCGACAGCCCCTTCGGAAGCGGCCCCGAATGTCCGATTTCTTGGACTACGTCACGCTTTGCCGCATGGCCCGCGGATTGCATGTGATGGCGGCTACCGCTGTTTGCCCCGATGTCCGCGCCACGCTACCGAGTCCTGTTCCTGCACCCTTCGCCGGCCCTGGCGAACCACGTGGTCGGCTATGTCGTGCGGCGCCGAGCCGGCACCGGGCCGGCCCCCAGCGGCCCGGGCGAGGCGGTGAGCTTTCCGGCCAACGTCTACTCCGCCTTGTCCATCGTTCACCGCGGTGCCCTGCGCGACCCTGCCAGCGGGCAGCTGACCTTGTCGGCCACCTTCTCCGGCGCGATGACCCGCCCGGTGCAACGCGAACTGGTCGACGAGCCCGAGATCACCACGGTGCTGTTCAAGCCAGGCGCCGCGGCGCGGATCGGCCGTGTGGCCAGCCATGAGCTGACCAACGCTTGGGTGGACTCCCAGGACATCCTGACACCCGCCGAGCACCTGGAGATCAGCGAGCGCCTGGCCGAGCAGCCGACCATCGCGCGCCAGATCATGGTGATCGAGCAGTTGATGCTGCGGCGCATCGACCGGTACGAGATGTCGACCGAGCCCCACCCGCTGTCGACGCTTCTGGGGCCGGTGGCTTTCGGGCTCGGCCGGCTGAAGGTTGCCGACCTGGCGCGGCGCGCCGGCATCAGCGAACGGCAGTTGAACCGGCGCGTGATGGACGTGCTGGGCATCGGCCCGAAGATGCTGTTGCGGCTGGCCCGGGTGCAGGAGTCGGTGCGCATCGTGCGCGAGCTGCAGACGCAACGCGGCCAGCGATCGCTAGCCCAATTGGCCCGCGAGGCAGGATTTGCCGACGTGTCGCACATGACGAAAGAACTGCAGCTGTTCACCAGCCAGCCGCCACCGCTGCTGCGCGAACGGCTGCGCCAGTCGAACCTCAACGAGTGGGCCTACGAGCTGCCGCAGGACTGGTGATCGCCGCCGGTTCCCTCAACGCCTGTCCCATCAGCGCCGTGTGCCAAAGCGAAGCCGGTACTCGCCCAGCGACAGGCCGGCCAACTTCTTGAACACCCTCTGCAGCGTGGCGACGTCCTGATAGCCACACCGAGCCGCCACGTCCTCCAGCGAGATCAGTGTCGACTCGAGCAGGCGCTTGGCACGGTCAACCCGCAGCTGCTGCATGAACCTCACAGGCGATTGCCCCAGCACCTCCTGGAATCGTCGAAGCAGCGTCCGCTCGCTGGTGTGGCAGTGCTTGGCCAGGGCCGCGACCGTCCAGCTTTTGTCGACGTGCTTGCTGAGCCAGCGCTGCGCACGCTCCATCACCACGGGCCCCTGCGCGGTGATCGTCGCCGCCGGTGCATAAGGGGTCTGGCCGATCGACCGCTCTTCCAGCAGCAGCATGCGGGCCACCAGCTGGCGCAGGTCCGCCCCCGCATGCTGACCGACCAACCAGAGCGCAAGATCGAAGTAAGACGTGAGCCCGGCGGCGGTGACGAACTGCCCGTCCTGCAGCAGGATCTCTTCTGCCTGTAGCGACACCGAGGGGAAATGGCTGCGGCAGAAGTTGGCCAGCCACCAGCTGGTCGTGGCCGTGCGGCCATCGAGCAAGCCCGCCTGCGCGACGAGGCAGGTCGCCGAACAGCCGGCGAGCACGTGCAACCCGTTGCGCGCGGCCTTGCGCAGCAGCGCCTGTTCTGGCGCCAGGCCTGCCAGTACTGTCGACAGGCTCTCGGCATCTGCGTGCCCGACCCCGGGAACGATCAACGCATCGAGACGGGCGATGGTGGTGGCGGCCGTCGCGAACCGGAGCCCCTGGCTGTCGACCGAACGACTTGGGCCGGCGCTGACCCAGAGGGTTTCGAAGACCACACGCTCTTGAAGCGGCCGCGCCATCTGCACCCGGTTGGCCAGGTCGAAAACATCCTGCGGAACGACGGCAGCGCTTCGAACGCAGCCTGGGAAGACCAGGACGCCCACGCGAACGGTGGTGGAGTGGTTCGTAGCCATTGGCGGATTTGAACACCAGAGTGTCGAAACAGCCACTGGGTGATTCATGGCCGAGACGGCCCAATCATCACATCGCTACCAGACACACCGACACCATGACCCTGACCACCACGCTGCCCGCCTTGCCGGCATTTGCCTGGGCGCTGGTCGCCCTATTCGCCAAGACCAGCTTGACCAGCGTGCTGCAGGTGGTCAGCCGGGCTCGCGCCGGCGTCTTCCCGATCCCGGAGGACGCGCGCCTGATGCGCGGACAGAACGCCCCGAGCGAAGCCCCATTCGTTCAGCGCTGCGCGAACGTCTGGCGCAACGACACCGAGAACCTGCCGCTGTTCCTGGCGCTGGCGCTGGCCTACGTCTTGTTGGGCGCATCGGCTGCGTCCGCGCAGTTGCTGTTCGGCGCCTACGTCTTGATCAGGTACGCGCACACCGCCGTCTTTCTGCTCGGGCTGCAGCCTTGGCGCGCGCTGCTCTACCTTTCAGGCATGACGGTGTGCTGGACCATCGCCATTCGGGTGGCGACGCTCGCGGCCGGCTGATGGGCTGCGGGGCTCAGGGCTTGCGTGCGACGTGGCCGACGCCCAGGTTCATCGCGTTCAGCAGGTCACCGTTGTCTTGCGACAGCTCCCACGCGAACACCCCCGCCAGGCCCTGCTCGACGGCGAAGCGGCCCTTGCGCAACACCGCGCGCGGGTCGTCGTAGCCGAGGTAGAAGCGGGTTGCCGGGTTCCACAGCGCGTAGGCCTCGCCCCTCGGGTCGTAGATGACCTGGTAGCCGCTGCGGCCCTGGCCTTGCTTGTCGACATAGCGCGAGGCGATGTCGCGGTAAATCACCGAGCCATCGGCGCCGGCAAACACGCCGTCGCGCTTGCTGCCGTTGAACTGCGTCGGCTTGGGTGATGGCGGCACCACGCCGGTGAAGCCGCGGCCGTACATCGCGACGCCGGCCACCAGCTTGCCCGCCGGCACGCCTGCCGCGAGCATCGTCTTCAGCCCACCGGCCAGGCTGTCGTCCAGGCCATCGCCCACGCTGCGCAGCGCTGTGTGGTGGCCGGCCTGCGGCGTCCACGGGCCGAAGTAGTCGTAGCTCATCATGAATACGAGGTCCATCGCCTTCGCCGCGTCGCGGTAGTTGATCTTGTCGACCAGCGACTTGGTGGTGTTGATCGCGCTGGTCACAAGATAGGGCCGGCCGGTCTCGGCCGACAGCACGTCTACAGTCTTGCGCAGCGTGTGCATCAGGTCGGCATAACCTTGCCCGTCAGCGGGCGCGCCGAGTGCCACGCCGTTGGCGCTGCCGTTGCTGGTCGGGTGTTCCCAATCGATGTCGATGCCATCGAAGCCCGGGTGGCGGCGCAGAAAGTCGGCCACCGACACGGCGAAGCGTGCGCGCTTGATGGGGTCGTTGGCGAGGTGGAAGAACGGGTCCGAGCCGCCCCACCCGCCGACCGAGGCCAGCACCTTGACGTGCGGGGCGCGCTTCTTCAGCCGCTGAAACGCTTCGTCGAAGGTCTGGTCGATGGCGCTTTCGGCCAGTTGCTGCTCGCCCTTGCCTTCGCAGCGCGGCGCGTCTTTCTCCAGCTGGCCCGGGCCGCAGACATGCAGGAAGGCGTAGATCACGTGGGTCACGTTCTGGCCGCTCAGGCCGTCGACCAGCGCCACCGGCTCCCAGTTCGGCACGTAGACGCCGACCACCTTCGCGCTGCTGCGCTCGAAGTCCATGAAGCGGCCGCTGAACAGCGTCGACGCCGGCGGGTCGCCAGCCGCGATGGCCGCGCCGCTGCACAGCACCCCTGCCAAGACCATCCCCACCCGAAGAGCAGCCTGCTTGATCCGCACCGAAACCTCCGCTTGAAACTTGGGCGGGCACCTGTCATCGATGCCCCGCGGCAGGATAACACCAGTTAGCTACCAGTGAGATACCAGTGCGGATCCATCAATGGGGCGCGCTACGAGGACTCGGGGTGAAGCCCACGTAACAATAAATGTCAATCCGCATTTCATCCAGTCGTCAGAAATACCATTGATTCCTTCACGACCCCGCTGTCGTTGTCACAGGGCCCAGCTGCGCGCCAGGCCCGCCAGGCGCCGGGTCATTGCCAGTGCCGCCCCCACGCGCACCAGCACCCACACCGAACCGAGAAGTCGCCCGCTGGCGCTGTCTGGCCGCGGCGCTGGAGGAGACCTCTGTTGAAGCGCATGAAGTGGATCGCCCCCGTGGCGGCGGCCTCGCAGGCCGCCTTGCTGGCAGGCTGTGCCGTGACCCTGCCGGCACCAGAACCGTTGACCAGCGCCGCGCCGGCGCAATGGCACGCCCCGCTGCCGCACCAGGGGCAGAACGCCGACCTGACCCGTTGGTGGCAGCAGTTCGATGACCCGTTGGTGGCCGAGATGGTGACTGCCGCCGAAGCCGCCAGCCCGACGCTGGCCTCGGCCCAGTCGCGCCTAGCCCAGGCCCGCGCGGCGCGCACCGCCGCCGGCGCCGCGTTGGCCCCAACGCTCGACGCCAGCGCCAGCTTGACGCGTGGCCGGCAAGAGATCGGCGCCCCGTTGGCCAATACCGCGCTGGTCGGTGCGCAAGCCGCGTGGGAGATCGATCTGTTCGGTGCCGGCCGCGCCGGCCGCAACGCTGCGAGCGCCCGTCTCGCTGGCGCCGAGGCCGATTGGCATGACGCGCGAGTGTTGGTGGCTGCCGAGGCAGCGCTGAGTTATGTCTCGCTGCGGGCCTGCGAAGCGCAATGGGTGCAGACGCAGACCGACGCCGCATCGCGCATCGAAACCGCCCGCCTGACCAGCCTCAGCGCCAAGGCCGGCTTTCAGCCGCCGGCCAACGAAGCGTTGGCCCAGGCGAGCGCCGCCCAGGCCCGCTCGCAACTGGTCGTCCAGGCTGCGCAGTGCGACCTGGAGCTGAAGACGCTGGTCGCGCTGACCGCGCAGGACGAGACCAAGTTGCGCGCCCGCCTGGAAGCTGCGAAAGCCACGCTGCCGCAGCCAGCGCAGATCAGCGTCGGCGCGGTGCCGGCCGAGTCGCTGGCTCAGCGGCCGGATGTCGCCGCGGCCGCACGCGCGGTGGAAGCCGCCAGCGCAGACGTCGACCAGGCCTGGGCGCAACGCCTGCCGCGCGTCGGCCTGGCCGGCTCGGTCAGCCGTGCGCGCATCGACTTTGCCGGTGGCAGCACCGAAGGCAACCTGTGGAGCCTGGGGCCTTTGAGCGTGTCGCTGCCCATCTTCGACGCCGGCGCGCGCGCCGCCAACGTCGACGCGGCCC
>NZ_JBFUGE010000129.1:0-13805 GCF_056403075.1 Ideonella sp. P3_A4
GCCCTGCGCGGCGTTGTAGACCTCGGGCGTGCTGGCATAGGTGTCGTCGGTCGGCGGGTAGTGGCTGTCGCCCTCGTAGAAGCGATCGACGCGGCCGCCCAGAACGACCTGCTCGCCCGTGGCGGTCGTCACCGCCGTCGCGTACCAGCGCTGGAAGGCCATCGACTGGCTCTTGCGGGTGATCTTGTCGTCGGCCGGCGTGAAGACGTTGACGTTGTCGTTGGCGTAGTTGCGCTGCTCGTTGACGAAGCGGTCTCCGCCCACCAGCAGCACGTTGCCACTGCCCGGCAACAGCACCTGGCCACCGCAGAAGATGTCGGTACCGGTCGTGTTGTCGAGCAGCTGCTTGGCGTTGTCGCCGGTGCCCAGCGCGGGGTCCCAGACCGAGTAGTTCTGCAACGCGCCCTGGTAGCCGCTGGGCTTGCTGCCGTAGGCGAGCACGCGGCCGTCGGGCAAGAGCACCACGTGGATCGGGATGATCGGCCAGCTGAACGGCGCGCCGAACACGCCCTTCACGTGGGCGTCCGGCGGGCCGTTCGGGATGCCCTCGGCCTTGGGCTGGGACAGGGCCATGCGCCGTTCCGGTGCGACACCCGGCCCGGCGCCGTAATCGATCGGCGTTGAAGTTTCTGTGTCCCAGCGGTCCTCTTCGGTCAGCGCCGATTCATCGCGAGGGGCTGATCCGCCGCAACCCACCAAGGTGGCTGACGCCAAGAGAAACAGGCTCAGCCGGTGGACGGCCGAGGTCGAAGGAAGGGGATGGGACATGACAGGTCTCCCGGTTGGAGCGGCTGGCAAAAGCTCGTCCGTGCCGGTTCGGCATGCCGGCATCTGTTGGGGCGGGCAGCGAGGTGGTTGGCCCCAGTTCAGCAAGTAACGGTCCCGCCTAACGTGCCGTTCCGCCTGACCCCAACTTCAAAAAAGATGCAGGCTTGCGAACCGTTGGCCGTGGTTCGCGCCTCTTGGTCAATGGGAATGTTCCCGTCAACCCTAGTGTCCTGTCCCTCCATGTCCACCTACCAAGACCCGCAAGATCTGCAACTGGCCGCCAGCCTCGTCCAGCTCGCGCCGCGTGAGGCCCAGGCCTTTCTGCAGCTGAAGTCGACGGCCGAACGCAAGGACGGCCAGATCCCTGACAAGGTGCGCGAGATGATCTCGCTGGCGGTCGCGCTGACCACGCAGTGCGCCTACTGCATTGACGTGCACACGAAGAACGCGGTCGCCGCCGGCGTCTCGCGGCAGGAACTGGCCGAGGTCGTGTTCATCACTGCAGCCTTGCGCGCAGGTGCGGCGGTAGGCCATGGCCTGATGGCTCTGCGCCTGCACGACGAGGCCGCGGCCCGCCACAATCAAAGCACCGAGGCCTGATCCAACGACTGCCATGCCCACCACCCCTGCGAATGACTCCGCCGCGCGCCGCTTCGGCGTCGGCATCCTCGGCCTGGGCGTGATGGGCCTGCGCATGGTGAACGAGCTGAAGCAGCATCCGCACTTCAGCATCCCAGCCGCATTCGACCCCGCGGCGCCCGCCGGGCCGGTGCCGATGCTGGACAGCGTCGAGGCGGTGATTCACCACCCCGAGGTGGACTGTGTCTACATCGCCTCGCCGCCCAACAGCCACCTGGCCTTGCTGACCCAGGCGGCCCAGGCGCGCAAGGCGGTGTTCTGCGAAAAGCCGCTGGCCGCCTCGATCGACGAGGCTCAGGCCTGCGTAGCGGCCATTGACGCAGCGGGCGTGCCCGCGGCGGTGAACTTTCCGTTCGCCAGCGCTGCGGCCTGCCTGCGCTTGCAGGAGCTGGTCCATTCCGGCGCACTCGGCGTCGTGCAGGAAGCGCGGTTGACCCTGCGCTTTGCGACCTGGCCACGCAGCTGGCAGACCGCCGCGAGCGCCTGGCTGGCCCGCCCGTCGCAGGGCGGCTTCGCGCGCGAGGTGCTGTCGCATTTCATGTTCCTGAGCCTGCGCCTGTTCGGGCCCGGCACCATCCGCCAGGCGACGCTGGAACGCGGCCCCGCCGGCACCGAGACCGGGCTGCAAGCCGTGCTGGACTTCGGCCCCGTTGCGCTGACCATCGACGCGGCCGTCGCCGGCGAAGTCGACGACCACAACCGCTACGAGGTGCGCGGCTCGCGCGACAACGCCGCGCTGGTCGACTGGGGCCGGCTTGAGCATGGCGGCGCCACCACCGACCGGGTGCTGGCACTGCCGGGCCAGGTGCAGCGCCTGTACCAGCTGCTGTGCGGCGAGCCGAACCACGGCCTGGCCACCGTCGGCGAGGCGGCCGAGGTCGCCACCCTCATCGAAGGGTTGCTCAGCGTGTAGCAGCCCCGCGTCATGTAATGCGGCGTAATTGTTCGCGCCGCCTCGCCGCCCGACCATGGGCCTCCGCTGTCATCAGTATCAGGAGGTTCCATGAACGCCCGCCACCCCACCCTTGGCGATGACGCGCCGGTGACGGTCGCCGTGGAATCGAAGTTCATGCAGAACTTCCGGGTCGCCACCGCCGTCAACCCCGGTGCCGGCCTGGCCTCGACGCGCAATGGCAGCGGCGACACCGAGTTCTTCAGCCTCGGCACCGACCAGGCGGTCCACAACTACTACGTCGACCCGAGCTCCGACACCGGCTACTCGACGATGCCGATCGGCGTCTTCGCGGGCACGATCGGTGTCACGGTCAATGCCGCCGGTGCGATCGTCGTCTTTGCCGCCAGCGCCACCACGCTGACGATGGTGACCGAGCAGCCCGGCCAGGCACAGCGCTGGAGCGCGCCGGTGCAGCTGCAGGTGCCGATGCCGCTCAATCCGCGCCTGATTGCGGGGCTGTACACCGCCACTGACGGCGCCACCAGCTACCTCGCACTGCTGATCCAGACCCAGTCGACTACGCCCGGTGCCAGCTACCAGCTGGTGCTCGCGACGATGGCCGGCAACCAGCCCCCGGTGTTCGTCAAGACCGGCCTGACCTTCAGCAGCCTGAACTGCACCTGGATGGGCAACACGGCGGCGACGATGCAGTTCGTCTGCGCCGATGGCGCGCTGGTGTCCGTGACACCTGCCGGCCAGGGCACCCGGCTGCCAATGCGCGCCAGCTTCCAGAGCCTGAGTGTCGCCAGCGCCGTCGATGGCCAGGGCCACGCGCAACTGTTCGCGGTGCTGGCCGATGGCAACGCCTACAAGTTGCTCGACAGCGGCGGCACCTACAGCTGGGCCCAGTTGACGCGCGACCAGAGCTTCACGCAGATCGCCGCCGAGCCCGATGGCAGCGGCAACATCCACCTGCTGTGCGTCGGCGCCGGCCGCCTGTCGCACCTGATGCCGGTCGGCGAGCGTGCCAGCGGCTATGGCGACCCGACGCCCATCCTGGCCCGGGTCTCGGCGTTGGTGATGGCGTCCAACGACGATGGTGACGTCGAAGCCTTTGCCGGCAATGCCACCGCGCTGAACTACCTGGCCTGGGAGGCGCAGAGCACCCACTGGGACGTGCTGCCGGTCGAGATCCAGCAAGACCAGGTGGTCGAGGACTACAGCTCCTATGGCAGCGACGTGCAGCTGCGCGACGCCTCGGGCGCACCCCTGGCGCAGCAGGGCGTGACGATCACCGCCACCGAGTTGACCCGCATCACCGTCAACGGCGCCACCTATTTCGTCGACACGCAGCGTGCGGCGCATGTCACCACCAACGAAACCGGCATGCTGAACATCCAGCAGCCGACCAACGCGCTGTCGGTGCCGACGCTGCTGCTGTCGGTGCCGGGCCTGATGCCCCCTGGCGATGCGATCGCGATCTCGCAGGACATGGTCACGCAACGGCCGCTGGCCGCGCTGACCGGGCCCACGCTCTACGCCGCGACCACCAACGCCGGCACGCCGGTGCTGCCCGACGCCTACCGCACGCCCGACCAGGCAGCCGCCATCGCGTCGGCGGTGGCGCAGGTGATGGGCCTGGCTACGCAGGGCACACCACTGGCCGCAGCGGCTGGGGCCCGTGTGCGCCGGCCGCGCCCCGGACTGCGGGTGATCCGCCAGGCCGACGGTCAACGCCTGCGCCAGCTGGCGCCGCACCAGCCGCAGCACTGGCGCTTCTCGGTGGCCAACGGCGTCGCRCAATTCCAGACGCTGAGCGCAAACGACGCGCAGATCCATCTGCAGTCGCTGCGAGCCACCTCGCGCCAGGTCGGCGGCTTCATCGATTTCGTCAGCAGCCTGGGTGACCTGGTCGCCGGTGCTGCAGAAGGCTTGGTCGACATCGTCGAGACCACCGTCACGACTGTCGGCAGCGCGATCCATGCCGCGGTCCAGTTCGCCGTCGATGGCGTGACTTACCTGTTCGAGGCTGCCGTCGATGAGGTGGAACAGCTGTTCGACGTGGCCGAGGCCGTGTTCGCGCAGGTCAAGGTGTTCTTCCAGACGCTGTACGAGTGGCTGGGCTTCGTCTTCGACTGGTCAGACATCGTGCGCACCGCCAAGGCGATGAACTACACGGCCAACCAGTTTCTCGGTTTCTTCCAGGGCGCGGTCGGCGGCATGCAGGCCTTTTTCGACCAGGGCACGGGCGAGCTGCAGACCACCATCAGCGGCCTGTTCAACCAGGCCATCCAGAGCGTGGGTGGCACCAGCGTCGGCGGTTATGCCGACAGCAATGAGCCCGACGACCCGCAGGTGCAGGGCGCGCTGTCGAACAACCCGATCTTCAACGCCCTGCTCGACAACGCGAGCGCAATGAAGCCTTCCGCCGCGTTGTCGCGCGCGCTCGCTGCGGCCCGCACCAATGTCGGCGACGACCCTTATGCGGCGATCGAGCAGGCACTGCAGACCGGCACCACCAGCGCCACCGGCAACGCGAACTTCGCGCCGATGCAGAACTACTTCACCACGATGGGCTCGGCGCGCAGCAACGTATTCAGCTCGCTGCTGCAAGGCATGCTGGCCGTCGTGCGCGACCTGATCCAGGCGGTGCTGTCGGGCCTGCAGACCATCGTCGACCAGCTGCTGCAACTGCTGCAGACGATGATGGGCGCGTTCACCTCGGCGCTGAACGAAGACTGGAACGTGCCGATCCTGTCGCCGCTGTTCGCCCACGCCACCAACGGCATGCCGATGAGCACGGTGAACCTGATCTCGCTGGTGATGGCGATCCCGGCGACGGTGCTCTACAAGGCGGTCTACAACAAGGCACCGTTCGCGACGGACGCCGACCTCGCCGCATTCGAAAACGCGTGGGACGCCAACACGCTGCTGCGCGCCAGCGGCCTGCGCGGCGAGTCGGCGATGGGCTCGCAGCGAGCGTTGCTGCGCTCAGCCCAACAAGGCGACACCCGCTGGACCGGGCTGCTGCCGCAAGGCGTGGCACCGGTGGTCGCGATCCTCGGCGCGGTGGCGGCGTACTTCAACGCCGGCATCAGCGCAGTGACCGACGCGGCCCCTGAAGGCAACCACATCGAGCCGCTGTCGATCTGCGGCTTCGTCACCGAGGTGCTGGGCCAGGCCGCGAGCTGCCCTTGGTTCTATGCCGCCGGCGTCGTGGGCTGCAGCGGCGACGGCGCCGGCTATCTGAACTGGACCTACGCCAACCTCGGCGTCGCGCTCGACCTGCTGTACCTCGTCACCGGCGAGTCGATCCCGAGCGACGTGCAGTCGGTCATCACCCACCTTTACGGCAACGTGCACCTGGCACTGTCGATCCTCGCGTCGACCGGGCAGTCGGCCGCGGACATCGCATCGAACGTCCTGGCGGTGATCCCCGAGACCGGCAAGATCCTGAAGTTCTCCGGCATCGTCGCCGCCACCGAGGGCATCTCGCTGGTCGTGCTGGCCGTGCTGGACGCCGTCTGCCTGCCGGTGGCCGCGACGATCGCCACGGTCGAGACGATTGTGGTCGTCCCGCCGACCGAGTCGCTGGCACCGTTCATGCCGCTGGCCGCCGCCGCGTTTGCCGAGGCACCGCCGCCCTTGCCCAACATCTCGCTCGCCGGGTTGCCGCGGCCTTCAGCCACCGCGCCGAACACCGTCACCGCCGTCCCCGCCTGAAGGAGTACCCATGCTGATCAAGACCCGCGACCTGACGCCGATCGTTTCGACCCAGGCCGTTGGCCGGCCCTTGAGCCCACTCGGCCCCCTGCCCCGCCGCCCGCAGCGGCTGATCGACACCAGCGCCACCTTTGCCGGCGTCTACGTGCGGCCTAACCTTGGAAATGGTGGCAGTGTGCCCGCCGGCGGCCCGCTGTGCACCAGCCCGGACWTCTGGATCGCCAACCAGACGGCCGTGCAGAACCCGCAGCAGACGCTGGCCAGCGCCGCCAGCTACGCCACCGGCTCGAACAACAACGTCGAGAGCGGGATGGCCAACTGCATCTACGTGCGTGGCTACAACAACACCGCCAGCACGCAGACCAAGCTGGTCTCGCTGTACTACGCGCCGGCCGGCGTGATCCAGTGGCCGGGCCAGTGGCAGAAAAACATCCTGCTGACGGACCAGAACAACCCGACCGCGAACCTGGTGCTGCCCTCCCAAGCCGTCGGCGTCACCGACCAGGTCTTCGCCTGGAACAACCCGGCACCGCCGCCGCCGGGCAGCGACCACTATTGCCTGTTCGCCCAGCTCAACGACGCGGCCAACGCCAACCCTTTTCCCGACATCACGCATGCGCTGGACATGTCTGCGCTGGTCACCAACAACCTGGGCTGGGGCTGGAAGAACACCACCTATGTGCCGGCGCCGTCGGGGGCCTCGTTCGCCTATTCGACGATGCTCAGCGTGCCGACGAACGTGGTCGCGCCTGGCAACACCTTTCTGGTCTGGGTCAACCCGAGCAACTACGTCGGCTGGTCGGTGCAGTTCAGCTGCAGCCAGGCCGACTCGGACGGCAAGGTCATCTCGCTCGGCCCGCATCCGGTGCCGATCACCGCCAACGGCCAGATCATCGGCCTGGTGGTCACGCTGGAGCCCGGCTTCAACGCGCTGATGTCGGTCACGCTGTATTCGAACGGCAACCGCCAGATGCCCGGTGCCAGCCTGCCGCTGCTGTGCTCTTACCAGGCCTCGGGCACACACGCTGAAGAGGCCTATGCCCGCGGGCTGGTCGACCCGGTGTTCATGCGCGCCGTGAACGACGGCCTGCGCAGCACGCGGCAGAGCCTGGGCGTCACGCCCACGGCCTATGTCGGCCTGGGCGGCTACACCTGGGCCAACCCGGTCCCCTCTTGAAACGGCGGCCAAGTCTTTCCGCCACCTCGCCGGAGTTCACCATGAGCAACCCCTCGTTTGCGACCGTGGCCGTCACGCCGGCCGTCGGCTTCTACCTGCGCAACAACCTGGCCGACAGCGGCAGTGCGGCCCATGTCGCGCCATACGGCCAGAGCCCGGACATCATCCAGTCCGACACCCTGGTGCATGACCCGCGGGCCACTTTCGCCACGCCCCAGAGCTGGGCCCAGGCCTACAACACCGCGCCGGTGGCCGACACCAACTACTACTACGCCCGTGGCCGCAATGGCGGCACCGCATCCGCCGCGCCSCAGATCAGCTTGTATGCAGTGCCGGCCCAGCTGATCGCCTGGCCCTCGCTGTGGGGCAAGCCCATGCCCACGGTCGACGGCCAGACCGTCTCGGTGCTGTCCGGCGTCAACCAGGGCGCGATCGGGGTCACGCCCGCGCCGTTCGCGTGGATCCCGGCGCCGCTGCCGGCCACCAGCAGCTTCCACACCTTCGTCGCCTGGTCGACCAGCAGCGCGCACCCGGCCCTGCCGCCAAGCGCCACCAGCTTTGCCGAGATGGCCACGCTGATGGCGGCCACGCCCGGGCTGGCGCTCAACCAGGTCACTTGCCTGGACGCCGACGCCGGCCCCTGGGTGGTGCGCATGGGCCTGTCGATTCCGGCCGCTGTCAATGACGCGCAGCCGATCGTCTTCCTGCTCAGCGCCAGCGGCCTGAACGGTGCCGCGGTGGGCGTGCTGGGTGACACCTTCACCGCCGGCCGCCAGCAGCTGCAGCTGGCGCCGCAGGTGCCGCCCGACGGCACGGTGATCGGCTTCACGGTCAACCTGCAGCCGGGCTACCAGGGCAGCTTGGTGGTGCAGATCTGGCCAGGGACCTCACCACCGTTGAACGGCGCCACGTTGACCTTGCAGGCGCAATATCAAGTGCCACAAGACCAGATCGCCCAGGCCGCATGGCGAGGCACGCTCAGCGCCGCCGGCCGGCACCTGCGCGCGCTCGGCATCACACCTCAGGCCATGTCGCCACTCGGGGAAGTCACGATCACTTTCTCACGAGGCTGACGCGCAACAAAACTACCAACGCTGTCATGACGACACTACACTGGGCCGACGAACGCACCCCTCGACGGGTGCAAATCAGGGAGAGACGTCGGTCCATGGGCATGCTGCTGAACAGCGAGACGGGCGACCGCGTGTTGCTGCGCGGGAATCACGTGTTCGGTCGCAACGCGCTGCGCTCGGACACCGTTCTGCCCGATCCCGAAGCCTCGCTGTTGCATGCCGTGCTGCGCTGGCGCGATAACGGCTGGGTGGTCACCGACCACAGCCGCAATGGCAGCACACTCGACGGCCGCCGGATCAGCACTGGCGAGTCCGTCACCTTGGCGCTGGGCCAGGTTCTACGCTTCGGCCCGACGGCCCGCGCCGGCTGGCAGGTCGTCGATCTGTCGCCGCCCGGCAGCGCGCTGTTCCCGCTCGATCCCGGCCACGCCCCGCTGCTGCTGGCCCGCCACAACCTCTTGCCCGACGCCACCTCGCCGGAGCTGAGCCTGTACGAATCCGGCGCCAGCGTCTGGACCCTGGAACAGCACGGCGAAACTCACCAGATGCGCGACGGCGACGCGCTGGTGGTGGGCGGCGCGCGCTACCGACTGGTGATCGCCAATGAAGTCGACGACACCCGCGCCCTGGCCCAGCAAACCGAACCACCTCAACTGAGCTTCAGGCTCAGCCTGGACGAAGAGCACACCTGGCTGCAGGTGCGCTGCGGGCCCCACCAGGCCGACCTGGGCGAACGCAGCCACCACTACGCATTGGCCACGCTGGCGCGCCAGCGCCTGGCCGACGCGCGCGAAGGCATCGACCCCGACGCACAGGGTTGGCTGGCCAGCGCGAAACTGGCCCGCATGCTGGGCATGGAGCCCACGCACCTGAACATCCAGGTCTTCCGCGCCCGTGACCAGTTGATGAACGCACTGCCGACTGTCAGCGCGCTGTCGCAAGTGATCGAGCGCCGCCGCGGCGGGCTTCGGCTGGGCGCGGTGGGCCTGGAAGTCCATCGCGGCTCACAGCTCGAAGGCCGCTGGTGGCCAGGGGAGAACCGGGTTTCATGAACACGATCGAACTGGGCGCCGGGCCGCCCGGCTACAGCCTGGTCGAACGCCTGGGCGAAGGCGCCTCGGGTGTCGTCTACAAGGCGCGCCAGCACAGCACCGGCCAGTGGGTGGCGGTGAAGTTCTTGCGTGCCGCCGCGGGGGCCGACGAGGCCACGCGTGCGCGCCGCCATGCACGCTTCGCGCGCGAGACCCATCTGTGCGCGCAGCTGCACCACCCGCACATCGTGCGCCTGCTCGACCAGGGCCAGACCGAGCGCGGCGACCTGTTCGCCGTCTTCGAGTTCGTGCCCGGCGAAACCCTGCGTGACCTGCTGCAGCGCGACGGTGCGCTGCCCGCCACGCAAGCCGGTGAACTGATGGGTCAGATCCTGGACGCGCTGGTCGACGCGCATGCCCAGGGCATCGTCCACCGCGACCTGAAGCCGCTGAACATCATGGTCACGCAGCGCGGCGATCGCCTGCATGCCAAGGTGCTGGATTTCGGCATCGGCACGCTGGCGGCCGAGTTGGGCGCTGCCGAATCAGGCGAGCTGACGCTCAGCACCGAAACGCTGGGCACCCCGCGCTACAACGCACCCGAACAACTGCGCGGCGAGCCGCCGACAGTCAAGTCCGATCTCTACGCCTGGGGCCTGATCCTGCTCGAATGCCTGACCGGCGGGCCAGCCGTGCGCGGGCATACGCTGGCCGAGGTCTACCACCAGCACCTGAGCCCGAACGAGTTACCGCTGCCGCCCGCGCTGCTGGCCCACCCGCTGGGCGAGCTACTGCGCCGTGTGCTCAGCAAGCAGGCGCGCGACCGCGGCGACACCGCCGCCGTCTACGCGCGCTTTCGCGAACTGCCGATGCATTCGCTGGTCGGCACACTGGCGCAGGAAGGCAGCGGCCTCGACAGCGCCGCCACCACGCGCATCGCGCCGCTGCGCACCGAGCGGCGCCAGATCACGATGTTGTGCTTTGCACTCGACCTGGTGCCGCTGGGCGATAGCGTGCCCTCGGAAGCCGCGGTCGAGGCGATGGAAGAGCTGCTGGGCGACCAGCTGGCGCTGTGCCACGACACCTGCCTGGCCTTCGGCGGCCACCGCGCCGGTGCGCTGGGCAGTTCGCGCCTGATGTACTTCGGCTACCCGCAAGCGAGTGACAGCGCCGCGCGACGCGCTGCCAGCGCCGCGCTGGAGCTGGTCACACGCTGCGCCCAGCGTGCCCGCCGCATCGAGGCGCGCAGCGCCATGCGGCTGGAGCTGCGGGTCGCGTTGCACGCCGGTGTGATGTTGACGCGGCCCGGCCAGGTGCCCTCGGGCCTGGCCACCGCTGTGGCCGAACGGCTGCTGCAGCAAGCGGCCCCCGGCAGCATCGTCGTCAGCGACCGCGCGCAGCAACTGCTCGACCRCCATTGCCTGCTCGAACCGGCCGAGCCCCAGGTGGCGATGGAAGATGGCCAACGGGCCCCGACCTGGTACCTCAGCGCCGAACGCAAGGCCGACAGCCACGCCGGCGGCGCGCTGCACCTGGCCCCGCTGGTCGGCCGCACCCGCGAGACCGCCGCGCTGACCGATCTGTGGCACCGCGCGGCCGGTGGTGGCAGCGGCGCGCTGCTGCTGGTGGGAGAGCCGGGCCTGGGCAAGTCGCGCCTGGCGCAGGCCTTGTGCGAACTCGTCAGCGACGACCACGGCCGCGCCTGGGTGTTGCAATGTCTACCCGAGCAACGCCACAGCGCGCTGCACCCTTTCCTGCGCTGGCTGTCGCACCAGCTTCGGCTCGACGACGCGGCCGACCCGAGCACGCGCCTGCAGAACGAACTGGCGCGGCTGCACATCGGCGGCGCCGAGACCAGCGTCATCCTCGCCAGCTGGCTGGGCCTGCCGCTGCCGCCCGCCGCGGCCGAACTGCAGCACGCACCGCAACGCCAGCGCGGCATCGTGCTGGATGCGTTGCAAGCGCTGCTGCCGGCGCTGGCGCAAGGCCCCGCGGTGCTGGTGGTCGAAGACGTTCACTGGGCCGACCCGACCAGCCGCGAACTGATCGACCGCCTGATCGCCAACGGCGGCGTGCCGGGCTTGGGCGTGGTGCTGACTACGCGCCCCGATAGCGACTACCGCCCGCAGCTCGAAGTGCTGCAGCTCAAGGGCCTGGCACCGGCCGAGGCCGAAGACCTGCTGCGCCACCTGCCCGGTGCGCAGGCGCTGGCCGTGTCCGACATCGCGCGGCTGGCCACTCGGGCCGACGGCAACCCGCTGTTCCTCACCGAGCTGGCACGCGCGCGGCTCGACCATGCATCGCCCGCCGTCGCGGCGTTGAGCATCCCACCGAGTTTGCAAGAGGTGCTGGCCCAAGCGCTGGACAGGCTCGGCCCGGCGAAAGAAACGGCGCAGATCGCCGCGGCGATCGGCCGCGAGTTCGAACCCGCGCTGCTGGCCCAGGCCGCTGCGCGAGACGAAGCCGCGGTGCAAAGCGATTTGGAGCAACTCTTTCTCGCCGACCTGGTGGCGCGCCAGCGCCGCGTGCAAGGTGACGCGTACGTCTTCCGCCACGCGCTGATTCGCGATGCGGCCTACGACTCGCTGCCGCGGCTGGCGCGCAGCCAGGCGCACGAGCGCATCGCCTTCGCGCTCGAAGCGCAGCCGGGCTGCCCGCCCGCGACGCTGGCCCAGCATTTCGCGCAGGCCGGCCGTGTCGAGCGCGCGGTGCCGCTGGGCCTGCGCGCCGCCGGCGAATCGCTGGCCCGCGCGCAGCACGACGAAGCGCTGGGCCTGATCGACACGATGCGCCCGTGGGTCGACGCCTTGCCGCTCGACACCCGCAGCCCCGCCGATCTGGACCTGACGCTGCTCGCCACGCATGCGCTGATGTCGCGCTTCGGCTGGGCCGACCCGCGCGTGCGCGCCGCGGCCGAGCGGGCGCATGGTCTGCTCGAACCGCGAGACGATGCCCCCGGCGACCCGGCCCATCGCGCCGCCGCGCTGTGGGCGCTGGCCACCTTCCACCACGTGGCGAGCGACCGCGACCGCGTGCGCCAGCTGGCAGCGCAGCTGGTCTCGCTGGCTTCGGAAAGCCCCGACGCGCAAGCGCTGCAACGCGCCGCCTACACGCTGCAGGGCATGGCCCAATGGATCGACGGTGCGTTCACCGAAGCGGCCATGTCGCTGACCCGCGTGGCCGAGCTGCCTCGCGCCAACGGCACCGAAGACGCTGCCCGCTTCGGGCTGGACTGTCGCTGCTGGAGCCTGGCCGCGCTGGCCAACGTGCGCTGGTTCCACGACGGCGACCGCGAAGCCGCGATCGCATTGGCCCGCAACGCCGTCGCTGAAGCCGAAGCGCTGGGCCATGTGCCGACGCTGGGCCTGTGCCTGATGTACCAGGCCTTCATCCACCAGCACGACAACGACCGCGCGACCGCCGGCCAGGTCTGTGGCCGATTGTTGGCACTGTCGTCGCACTACGGCCTGCCTGCAGTCGAGGCCTACGCCGCGATGATCGACGCGTGGGTGCGTGACGATGCGGGCACGCTGTCGGCCATCCTCGAACGCCTGCATGCCATGGGCTGCTCACTGGGCTCCACCTTCCTGGGCTCGCTCGGCGCCGACGTGGCGCAACGCGCCGGAAACCACGACCAAGCCCTGCTGACGCTCGACGCCTGCCTGGCGCAGGCCGAGCGCAGCAGCGAGCGCTACTTCGTTCCCGAGCTGCTGCGCCGCAAGGCCGCCGTGCTGCTCGACAGCGGCCAACAAGGTGTGGCCTCGCCCGCACACGCGCTGCTGCTGCAGGCGCGCACGCAGGCCGACAGCCTGGGCATGACCTACACCGCCCGCGAAGTCATCCGGCAGATCGGGGCCCTGCCGGAGCCCGGCCTGGACACGCCAGCCGGGGGTGACCCTGGGCCCCACCCCCCAGAAACTTTCAGCGGAGAAGTAGATGAAGACAGACGACTACGGCACCTATGACCGCTTCGTGGCATTCCGTGCTGCGGTGATGCAGGCGATTGCCCTGGCCTGGGGCAACGACCAGTTCCGCAAGGAACTGATCAAGCACCCCAAGGAGGCCATGAAGGAGCACCTCGACTACACCTTCCCGTTCAACATCGACCTCGCTGTCGATGTCGACAACGCGCGCTGGGAGCCGATGACGGTGACCGATTGGCATGTGCTTCGGCGAGACACCTTGGACATGGTGCTGCCGCCGAAACCCGAAGACGCCAAGCAGCAAGTCGAAGCGCTGGCCGCTTTCAATGCCACGCACCTGACCTTCCTCAACGACTAAAGCAGCATCAAGGAGCGCCACCATGCCCCGTAACAACGAATTGCCTTCGTACGAGTCGCTGCTGGAATACCAGGAGGTCTACCTGCGCGCTGTCGCGCTGTCCTGGAGCGACCCGGAGTTCAAGAAGAACTTCCTGGCCGACCCGCGCAAGACGATGGAGGACTACTTCGGCTATTCCTGCCCGTGGAACGTGACCATCCGCGTCACCGAGCCCACAG
>NZ_JBFUGE010000130.1:0-13775 GCF_056403075.1 Ideonella sp. P3_A4
TCGGCATCGAGCAGATGTACGCCGAGATCAAGGGTGTCGACGTCTCGCCGACCACGGTGTTCTGGATCGGCAAGGAGCGTGGTCGCCGCGGTGACGTGCATATCGTCGACACCTTCTTCACCGAGATGAAGGGTGTCGGTGCCGGCGCGAAGGAGATCGGCGTGGGCCCCGGCAAGCTCGGTGTTGCGTACTACAAGACCGACGGCGACGAGGTCAACGCCGGCCACCGCCTGAATGCCGAGTTCTACGACTGGGGCGTCAACCCCGGTGGCAAGCTGAGCCTGGTCGGCACGCTGACCAAGGCCACCGAAGGCGCCAAGGGCGCCGCGCTGTCCGTGCGACACGTGCAAGACGGCTTCCTCGGCGGCGCCAACAGCTTCTGGCTGCAGTACGCGCAAGGCACCAGCTCGCTGAACAGCAACTTCGGTGACCTGCTGGCCGACAGCCGCACCAAGGCGTGGCGCATGGTCGAGAGCTTCAATTGGCAGCAGGGCAACTTCGGCGGCCAGGCGATCGCACTGTGGTCGCAGCAGCGTGCGCCAGACGCGGTGACTGGTGATAGCAACACAACGACTTCGATGTCACTCGGCGGCCGTGTCTCGTATGCGGTCACGAAGAACTTCAAGCTGCTCGGCGAACTGGGCCTGTCGCAGGTCAAGCCCGAAGGCCAGAGCGCGCAGAAGCTGACCAAGTTCACCTTCGCACCGACGCTGGCCACCGGCCCCGGATTCTGGAACCGGCCCGAGCTGCGCTTGTATGTGACGCACGCCAAGTGGAGTGGCGTCAACGGCGCGGTGGTCACCGGCGAGAGCGCGTTCGACGGCAAGGAGTCGGGCACCAGCTACGGCGCGCAGGTCGAGATCTGGTTTTGAGCGATTCAGTGCCGAGCGGGTTGCTTCGGTCGGCACTGTCCTACGCCAACATGCGCTGCCCGCTGCCAGCCCTCGGCGGCCGCTGCTCTTACGCTTGTGTCACTTCAAAACTTTCCGACACGGAGCACATCATGGGCAAGTATTTCCTCGCATGGCTGCTCGGCGTACCCGGCATCGTGCTGATCGTCCTCTACCTGTTCTTCCATTGAGTCGCCGTAAATCGGCCTGGGGCGGAAACACCCCAGGCCGACTCGATCACTTGACCGTCAGCTTGCCAACACCGGCATTGGCCTCGACGGTGGTGCGCACCACACTGGCCGACAACAGCGGGAAGCTATAGGGCACCGTCCAGCCCACGGCGTTGCTGAAGCTGCACTTGCTCGACAGCGACAGCGCCGCACCGTTCAACAACGAGCCGCTGTCGACAATCGTCCCCGACTTGCTCGACGAGCCCGGGTTCTTGACGATCTCGCCGCAGCTGCTGGCGCCGCTGATGTCGAAGGCATTGGCCTGCGAAATGATGCGCGCCTTGTAGCCGACGCCGATGCTGTACTCGTGCTCGTACACATTGGCCGAACGCGTCCCGACGTGGGCGTTGTTGTAGACGTGCACGCGGCCGAAGCGCACGCGCGGTGCGCGCTCCGCCACCGAGTGGAACAGGTTCAGCGCGTAGGTCACGGTCAGGTGGCCGTCATCGCCGCTGGCGCCGTCGTCCGAGCCGATCAACCCATTCTTCTCGTGCTGGTCGAAGACGTTGTTCGACACGCTCACGTAGTCGGCCGCGTTCTTGATGTCCAGCGCGCCGTCGTGGCACTGCTTGATCTTGCCGTTGACGACAGGCAGCGTGTCGTCGGTCACCGGCGCATCGGTGAACAGGTTGTGGTCGATCCACACGTGCTTGGCGCCGTCGACCGTGATGCCGTCGAAGCGCGAGTTCCAGTTGCCGGCGTCGCCGTCGTCCGGGTCCCACACGGGTGCGATGTCGCACGGGTTGACGATGCGCAGGTTGCGCACGATGACGCTGTCGACCTTGTTGATCAGCACCGTCGCGTTCAGCAGCTGCGCGTTGTTGCCAACGCCGATCAGCGTGGTGTTCGAAGGCAGGCGGATCGCGTTGCGCGCGGCCTGGTCAGACCCGCTCTTGAACGGGCCGCCGTTGTCGGCCGCGGTCATGTCGATCGTGCCCGAGACCTTGATGATCTTCGGGTTCGTGCCCTGGTCCTTCAGCGCCTTCAGCAGGCTGTACGCTGAACTGACGGTGTAGACCGCAGAGTTGGCGGCCTTGCTGCCGCCGGCGGTGCCACCGGACTGGCCGGCCCAGCCGGAGGTTGGGGCGACTTCTCGGCTGGCGTCCTGGGGCGGCGGCGGGGGAGGGGGCGGGGGCGGTGGGGGCGGAGGAGGTGGCGGCGGCGGTGGTGGGGGCGGAGTGCCGTCTGGCCCGACCGCGCACTTCTTGACCACGCCAGGGTACGGGTCGCTGCCGAAGGTGGCGGTCTCGCACGTGGGGTTGCCGGTCAGGGTCTTGATGACCCAGCGGTCCTTGATGCCGAACGAGACCGGGCGCGGCGCGGTGCCGACCTTGCAAGTCTCGTGTTCGTCGGCGCATTTCGAGTAGCCCTCAGGCCAGTCTCGTGCTTGCGCATGTGCGGCGGCGGCGAGGCTGAAGGCCGCCACCAGCCACTCTMGTCGATGGTCCATTCCAGAGGTCTCCGGGTCTGTTGGATGGGTCGCTGCTGCGCTCTTGCCGCAGCGCGTGAATCGATGCCCCGGGGGTGCCCGAAGCGGGCCGGAGTATCACCAGGAATGACAACGCTGACCATCAATATAGTCATATGTTTTCAATCTCTTACGACGTCTGACGACTGAAAACTCCTACAGTCCCGCCGTCGTCATCAAACCGATCTGTTGAAAATGAGATTACTTTTCAGCTTGGCGTTCAGGTGTCTTGTTCTGCCGCTGCGGCGCTGGCCGATGGGCCTGCTGGCCGGTGCGGCAGTGCTGCTGGCGGCGACGGGTGCACAGGCCTTCGACCCCGCGAAAAGCAAGATCACCGTGCAAGGCACGGGGCAGGTCGAGGTCTACATCAACGGCCAGTACATGGGCCGTTCAGCGAATGCAACGCGGCTGGCGGCCTACGCCCGCGCGCTGGTGGTGGGGGACAACACGATCGCGCTACGGGCCACTTCGAGCACCGGTGCGAATCCGTTCGCGGTGGCTGACCTGAACGGCAAGTTCGGCCGCATGGGCAGCAGCGTGCTGTGGCGCGCCAAGCTTGCGACGGGCAGCGAAGTCAGCGGCCCGGCGGGGCCGTGGGCGCARCCCGGCTACGACGACAGTGGCTGGCCCACTGCGGTGGACCTGGGTGGCGGCTTGCCGAACGGCTTTCCCGGCGGCGGCCCGGCGCGCAAGGTCTGGGTGGCCGGCGGCGCATATGGCTCCGTGCTGCTGCGCGCGAACCTGTACGTGCCGGCGACGGTGTCGTCAGCGCCGCTCGGCTTCGGGGCGCTGGTGACCGGCGGCGCCGGTGGAGCCGTTGTGGTGGTCCGCACACCGCAGGCCTTGCGCGACGCGTTGTGCGGCTCATTCAACGGCAGCACCTGCACCGACACGACGCCACGCATCGTGCAGGTCAAAGGCACGATCGATTTCACCGGCAGCGAAGGCACGCAGACCAAGCTCGGTTGCTACACCGCGCAATGCACCGCGCCAACCAAGAGCGAGCGCCTGGCGCTGCTGAACGACGCCGACACCCACTGCGACGGCAAGCCCAAGTTCAACGTCACCTTCGACAAGGCCGGCGCGACGCCTCTGACGATCGGGTCTAACAAGACGCTGGTCGGGCTGGGCAACAGCGCGACGATCCGCGGCAAGGGCGTGATCGTCGACCGCGGCGCGTCGAACGTCGTGATCCGCAACCTCACGTTCCGTGACCTGAACGCGGGCGTCGTGTTCGCCGGTGATGCGATCACGCTGAATGACGCCGACCGGGTGTGGATCGACCACAACCGCTTCAACCGCATCGGCCGCCAGATGATCGTTGCGGGCTACGGCAAGGCCTCGAACGTAACCATTTCGTGGAACGACTTCGACGGCACGAACGACTACTCGCCTTACTGCAACGGCAAGCACTATTGGAACCTGCTGCTGATCGGCAATGCCGACAGCATCACCTTCGCCAGGAACTGGCTGCACCATTTCTCTGGCCGCGCGCCGGACGTKGGCAGCGGTACCGGCAGCAGCCTGATGCACCTGGTCAACAACGCCTTCGACGATGGTTTCTGGCACGCGCTCGACGCGCACCAACCGGCGCGTGTGCTGGTCGAGGGCAACCACTTCGGCAACGTCTCTGTGCCCATCATCGACAGCAGCGATGCCGGCTACGTCTGGGCCCCGCTGACGCAGGTCAGCGACTCGGCGCAGCAGAACTGCCGCACCTTCCTCGGCCGCAACTGCACGGCCAACATCAGCGAGCCGGTGCCGCAGGACAACAACTTCCGCCAGGACCTGACGGTGCTCGACTACTTCAAGAAGTTCGCGCCGGCCGGTGGCGGCCTGACGCCGTTCAGTGGCGACCAGGCGCGTCGCAGTGCGCCGTTCTTTGCGGGGCCGGGGCACTACTGACG
Source organism: Ideonella sp. P3_A4 (assembly GCF_056403075.1). Classification (NCBI taxonomy): domain Bacteria; kingdom Pseudomonadati; phylum Pseudomonadota; class Betaproteobacteria; order Burkholderiales; family Sphaerotilaceae; genus Ideonella; species Ideonella sp. P3_A4. The sequence goes on from NZ_JBFUGE010000130.1 coordinate 4,496, forward strand.
CGCGAGATGCACGGCATCGGCGGAGGTGCCTTTCGCAGACCGCCAGACTGCTGCGATGCAGTCACCCTGCTGGCCGAATGCCGTGCATTGCTTCGGCGAGGTGGTTGCAGTTCAATCGACGCCGCCGTGTTTCTGTAGCGGTCAACCCACTGTTTCGACCCTGGGCAGGCTGTCGAAGACCACACGGCCCGGTGTGGTGGTGAACGCGTGCATGTCGTCTTGGAGGGGCTGCGTGCGCGTGATCCGGGGCGCCGGCCAAACGGCACAGCAGTGCTGACAGTGGCCGCCGCAGCCCAGGCTGCGCTATCAATCGACGGATCGGTGCCTGCAGGCGCGTGGCAAAGCCGTGCCTGCGCCCCAGCGATGTCCGTCTCGGATCAAGACCATCGATGTCACCGGCGGGATGGCTGCGGCAGTTTGCGGCCATGCAGTTTCTCTGACGGGAGTACTTCCATGAAGTCATCGAATGACATGGCGGCGGGTCGTCGCCTGGGTCGTCTTTCTCTCTTGGCGGCGTTGCTCGCCGGCGGCATGGGCGGGGCCCATGYGGCGACCACTGTCTTCAGCTACACCGGCGCCGACCAGGTCTACGTGGTTCCCTCCGGTGTGACCAAGATCAACGTCAAAGCCTGGGGGGCTGGTGGCGCCGGGGGTGAGCCGTACCTGAGTGATGTGGGCGGTGGGGGCGGCTTTGTCAGCGGCACGCTCAACGTGACGCCGGGCGAGCAGCTGACGATCATCGTGGGCGGCGGTGGCGAGTCCGGCCCCGGCAGCGGTGCCTATGGCGGCGGCGGGCCGAAGACGGTCTGCGGCGCCGGGCCCGGCGGACGCGGTGGCGGGCGATCGGCGGTGCGCCGCGCATCGAATGCCGAGGTGATCACGGCCGGTGCCGGCGGGGGTGGCGGCCGCTCAGCCACTGGTTATCCACCGGCCCATGGCGGTGCCGGCGGCGGGCTGGCCGGCGCGCCGTCGCCTTGGCCAGGCTACTCTGGTGACCCAGGCACCCAGACACAGGGCGGGGCAGGTTACGGCGCCGGCCAGCCTGGTGGCGCATTCGTCGGCGGCGACGCGCCGCCGCAAGACGACTGCGGCAATGGCGCCGGTGGCGGCGGCTATTTCGGTGGTGGCGGCGGCACCGACGTGGGTGACGGCGGCGGCGGAGGCGGTTCGAGCCTGGTGCCGTCGGGCGGCACGACGGTGGCCGGCAACGGCCAGACCGCTGCCAACATCACGGACCCGGACTACGCCAACGACGCCGGCCGTGGCGGCGGGCCGCTGGCCGCCGGCTTTCCCGGGCGCGTGGTGATCCAGACCTTCGAGATCGGCGGAACCGTCACCGAGGTGGGGCTGCAATTCGTCGACTGCACCAACGCGACCACCGGCCAGCACTTCACGCTGCGAATGAAGCAGGGCACGGCGTGGAACTGCACCGCGGCCGGGCTGGTGGCCCATCCGGGCGACAAGATCGTCATGCGCCTGACCGGCAAGCACTGAGCCGGCAACGCCCGATGCCCGGTCGGCGCAGGGCATCAATACCGGGCTCACCGAGCCCGGCTCATCACACCGGCTCACCAGACGCGGTAGCCCCAGTCGTTCTTCTCGCGTTCGAACAACTCCACCGAGCCGGTGCTTTCACCCAGGGCGCGGGCCATCGCCTCGCACGCGTCGGCCAGCGACGCTTGCCACGCGGCGCCTTCGTCGCCGGCCTGCTCGCTGCGCAGCACATACACCTGCCGCGAGCGGGCCAAGGTGTCTTGCAGCGCGGCCGGAAAGGCGGCGAAGGGCTTGGCGGCGACGTCGTCGGCGTGCGCGGCGGCCGCGGTGCCGTCGTCATCGTCCTCATCCTCGTCGTCGAAATCATCATCTTCATCGCCGCTGTCGCCGAACTCGTGGTCGAACCACTGCGAGGCTGACCAGCCCTTGAAGTGCTCCAGCTCGAAGCTCGCGCCTTGGGCCGACTCGGTGAACGCCTGCAGCCAGTCGTCCAGCTCATCTTCGGCCTCGGGCAACGCCGCCACGGCCTGGGCAACGGCGGCTTCGAGCGCCGCCTGCGAGAGCTGGGCGCTGACGACCCAGGTCGCTTCCAGCGTCTGCGGTTTTCGAGCCGGCCGCTTCGGGTCGCCGCCCAGCGCCAGCGCCGACCATCCGCGCTCGGCCAGCGTGGCCTGCAGCACCACGCCGTCGATGGGCTTCTTGGCCGCACTCGCGAAGGCTGATTCGAAGTAGACGCCGTCGCGGTGCCCGTGGGGCGACTGGCCGGCCAGCACCTCGGGCGGATGGGCGTCGCCCGCGGCCGTCGAAGCTTGTCGTCGTGCCCGCTGCCGGGCGCGGGAGTCGTTCGATGAGGTCGTCATCTCGCCAGGCTCAGCGGTAGAACGCCTCGACCTTGCCCTTCAGCTTGATCAGCATCGGCTTGCCTTTGCGGTCCAGCGTCTTGCCGGCGGGCACCCTGATCCAGCCTTCGCTGATGCAGTATTCCTCGACGTCGTGCCGCTCCTTGTCGTTGAAGCGGATGCCGATGTCGTGCTCGAACACCGCCGCCACGTGGTGAGGGCTCTTCGGGTCGACCGACAGGTGGTCGGGCAGCGGCGGGGGCGTCTTGTCGTCTTGGCTCATCGGAATCCTCGAAATGCAGGGGTCGCGGTGCACCCGCGAAGGCCGGCATTGTCGAGGATCTGCACGCTCCTTCGGAATCGCAAGCACAGATCGGCAAGGACCGACACCCCGTGGGGTTCATGACTTCGCCCTACATTGGGCGATGCCTCCTCTTTCCATTCTCGACCTCGTCCCCGTGACCGTCGGCGCCACCGCGGCCGACGCACTGCGCCACAGCCTGGCGCTTGCCCGCACCGCCGAGCGGCTGGGCTACACCCGCTACTGGGTGGCCGAGCACCACAACATGACCGGCATCGCCAGCGCGGCGACCTCGGTCGTCATCGGCTACCTGGCCGGCGGCACCACCACATTGCGCGTTGGCGCTGGCGGCGTGATGCTGCCCAACCATTCGCCACTGGTGATCGCCGAGCAGTTCGGCACGCTCGAATCCCTGTACCCCGGCCGCATCGACCTGGGCCTGGGCCGCGCCCCGGGCACCGACCAGCACACCGCACTCGCGCTGCGGCGCGACCCGCACGCCGCCGACACCTTCGTGCAGGACGTGCAGGAGTTGCAGGCGTTGTTCGAGCCGGTGCAAGAAGGGCAGTCGATCCGCGCGGTGCCGGGAGCCGGGTTGCGGGTGCCGCTGTGGATCCTCGGCTCCAGCCTGTTCGGGGCCCAACTGGCGGCGGCGCTGGGCTTGCCGTATGCCTTTGCCTCGCACTTCGCGCCAGCCGCGCTGCAGCAGGCGCTGCAGGTCTATCGCAGCACCTTCCGGCCATCGGAACGGCAGCCGAAGCCGCATGCGATGGTCAGCCTGAACGTGATCGCCGCCGAGACCGATGAAGAGGCCAGACGGCTGTTCACCTCGCAGCAGCAAGCCTTCACGAACATGGTGCGCAACCGCCGCGGGCTGTTCCCGCCGCCGATCGACGACATCGACAGCTACTGGACGCCGGCCGAGAAGCACCATGCCGCGGGCATGCTGGCCTGCTCGGTCATCGGCTCGGTCGACACCGTGCGCAGCGGGCTGCGGCATTTCGCCGACGAAACCCAGGCCGACGAGTTGATGATCGTCTCGGCGGTGTTCGATCCGGCCTTGCGGCGCCGCTCGATCGAGTTGATTGCCGAGGCCGCGGGCATGGTGACCGCCGGCGCTGCAGTCGCGAACTGACCTGTCCGCTGCTCGGTTTCCCCATAGCCAGYGACCGGGCCAAGAGTTACACCCTGCCATCGGGGAGATAACAAGCGCTGATGGGTGGGGCTGACGATGCGCAAGTCCTGGTTCGCGGCGTGGGCAATGGCGATGGGCCTGGCGGGTCTGCTGGGCAGCATCGCCGTGCGGGCGCAGGAGCGGGTCGACATCGATGCGAACGATCCGCCCTTCATGTTCGCTGATGCCACCGGCATGGCCGCCGGCTTCTACCCCGAGATGCTGCGCCTCGCATTCGGGCTGATGAACGAACCGGTGCAGATCGATGCGGTGCCCTGGAAGCGCGCGATCGCCGAGATCGATGCGGGTTCTGCCGGCGTCGCCGGCATCTACAAGACCCAGGAGCGGCTGCAAAAGTACGACTACAGCGCGACACTGCTTACCGAAAAGCTGGTTGTCGTGGCGCGGCGCGACCGTGCGCTGCACTTTGCCGGCCTCGAAGACCTGGCCGGCTTGCGGATTGGTGTGATCCGCGGCTGGAGCTATGGCGACGAGTTCGATGCGATGCGCGCGGCCGGCCGCTTCCAGGTCGAGGAGGTGGTCGGCGACTCCCCGAACTTCAACAAACTCGAGGCCGGCCGGCTGGACGCGGTGATCTCGATCGAGCAGGGGAGCCGGAAGACGCTGGCGACCGGCAACTTTCCGTCACTGCAGGTGCTGCCGGTGCCGCTGGCGATGAAGACGGCGCACCTGGCTTTCAGCCGCGCACAGCACAAGGGCGCGCTGCTGGCGCGTTTCGATGCGGCGATGGAGGCGCTGCGCCGCTCGGGTGAGTTTGATCGCCTCGTCGAGCGCCATTTGTCGACGCCCTGAGCTGTCGCCCGCCGGCGAGGGGGCTGCCTCAGCCTCTGCGCTCGGCGGCCGAGTGGAACCAGGCCGCGACCTGACCGCGTGAGTTCAGCTGCAGTTTGGCGAGGATGTTCTCCACATGCCGCTTCACGGTGTGCGGGCTCAGGTCGAAGACTTTCGCGATCACCTTGTTGCTGTCGCCGGCCGCCAGCCGCCGCAGGATCTCGGTCTCGCGCTCGGTCAGCGCCGGCTCGCCGGGGCCCTCGGGTGCCGCGACCACCGCGGCGCGCCCATCGCGCGGGGCCACGGYGGCAGCGAGGGGCGCGCACGCGTTGTGCAGTGCTTGCAGCTGCTGCCGTTCGCCAGGTGGCAACAGGCCTTGCCAGTCGTGCTGCGCCAAATCGCCCAGCACGCCCCGGCCGAGCAGCAGTAACGGGGTGGCTGCTTGCTCGGCGGTGGCACGCGCCAGGGCCGGCCGCAGCCATTGCGCGGCGGGCCCGGTCTGACCGTCGTGCACGGCCGCGTGCGCCAGCCGCAGGCGCAATTCAGTGTCCAGCCCCAGCATGCGCAGATCACCCTCGTGCGCCAGCAGGGCTTCGCGCCAAAGCTGCTGAGCCGCGTCGGCATCCCCTTGCGCCAGCATCGCGTGTCCTGCCAGCGCCGCGCGGTGTTGGGTGAACGGCCGGTCGCCAGGTGGCAACGGCATCTGGGCGAGGCGCTGGTGTGCCTCGCGAACGTCCGCGTCTAGGCCGAACGCGCTGGCGACGCGGATCCTGATCGTCAGGGCCAAGGACTCGAGCGTGTGGCGGCGCGAGCTGACCAGCCCGGGCCGGGGACGCGGTAGCGGATGCCGCGTGGCGGCCAGCGCGGCCGCTGCATCGCCTCGCAGCGCGTGAACGAAGGCCTGGCCCATCGCGACCTGCCAGCCGATGACCTCGGCCTGGTCGAGCCAGCGCGAATCGTCGGCCGCCATTTGCAGCAGCGCCTGCGCCTCGTCGGCTTGCCCAGCCCAGGCTTCGAGCCAGCCTTGGATGACCGTGGCCAGCACGCGCAGCGCCGAGAGCGCTCCGCCGGCCGCGGCACTGGCGCCTTCGGCGTACTGGGCGAGCACCGCCCGCGAGCCGGGCAGGCCGACGAAGCCCATCGTCGGCGAGGCCTTGTACCAAAGCACTGGCAAGGGCCGGCGCTCGATCTCTTGCAACTCGCGCGCCATCAACGCGCAGACCGCGTCGAGCGGGCCCAGCTCCAGCGCCTGCCAAGTCTGCGCGTGCAGCGTGGTGATCAGCACCTCGCCATCCAGCGGCCCAGCAGAGGTCAACTCGGCCAGCAGTGGCGCGGCGTCTTGCGGCTGGCGCGAGGCCAGCAGGCCGATCGCCTCGTGCGCCAGCGCCCACAGCCGATGCGGCTCGTTGCCGGCTTGCGCAAAGCCCTCGACCGCGCGGCGCATCGCCACGCGCATCGTGTCGAAGTCCCACTGTGCCCAGGCGCTCAGGCCGCGGATCATCTGGAACTCTGGCGCGTCACGCTGCGCAGCCGGAAACTGCTCGATCAGCCGGTGCACCGGGCCGACGACGCCGGCGGTGATCAACGCCGGCGCGGCTTCGAACAGATCGGCTCGGGCGGCGTCCCAAGCCCCGGCACGCACCAGGAAGCCGACGCGCCGCGGTGTGTCCGGCTCGTGCAGCGCGGCGCGCTGCAGCAGCTGAGGCAATTCGTGCGGCAGCTCGCGCTGCAACTGCAGTTCCAGGCAGGCGCGGAACAGGTCGTGCAGCACCAGCACCGCGTCACCGCCCTCGCCACGCACCGAGACGAACAGGCCTTGCCGCTCGATCTCGTCGAGCCAGCGTGCCGCATCGGCATCGCCCGACACGGCGGTGCAGCGCGCAGCCGTCAATTCGGGCAGCACCGAGCAGCGCACGAGGAACAGCCGCTTCGTTTCCGGCATCTCGGCCAGCACCTCGGACGCAACGAAATCGAACACGTGCTGTTCGCTCAACGACGCGCCACTGCGCCGCGCTTGCAACGCCATGCGCAAGCCGGCGGCCCAGCCCTGCGTCCGCTCGAGCAAGGCCTCGGGCTGCAGCGAGGGCGAGGCGTCGGCCGTGTCACCGACCAGCGCACGCACCTCGCCCAGTTCGAAGCGCAGCTCGGCCTGGCGGAACTCGGCCAGTTCGCCGCGGCCACGCCAGCGCCCGATCGCCATCGGCGGGTCGATGCGAGACGACAGCACCACGCCCCAGTGCGGCGGCAGGCGCTCGATCATGTGATCGAGAAACTCGAAGATCGCCACGTCGCCCAGCCGGTGCGCGTCGTCGATGACGATCAGCCCGCGTGGCACGGCGGTGGCGGTCAGCGCATTGACGAAATCGTTGGCGATCGCACGTCGGCGCTCCGCATCAGCGCCGGTCAGCGCGGCGGCCGTCGCAGCGGGGGAGACCCATCGTTTCCACGGCACCTTGAAAGGTTCGAGCGCGGCGACGGTGCAAGCCGAGATACGCGGCAGGTCGTCGTCTTCGTCTGCGCTGATCCACACGCAACCCGCCGTGCCGGCCTGGCGGGCGGCCTCGAGGCATGCGCCCAGCGCGACCGTCTTGCCGAAGCCCGCCGGTGCCACCAGCAACGTCAGCCTGGCCTGCAACAGCGCAGCCGTCAGCGCGGCTTCCAGGCGCGGGCGCGCAACGACGTCCGGCCGCACGCTGGGCGGCCGGATCTTGGTCAGCGCGAACGGCCGGACGGAAGGGGGTGACGACGTGGGGGCGGGCGGCAAGGGCTCCACAGACATGGCCGGGGATTGTCCTTGCCGGTGCGCCGGTGCACGTCCCATGGGTGGGCGACAGCCGCCACATGGGCCGTTCGGCGCATGCGGACGCTTCGATTGCATGGCAGGCAATTCGGCCGCAGCGCTTGGCGGCCGGTCCTCGACCCAGGCCGGCAGGCGGAGGTGGTCAACCTCGCCTGCGCGGGTGCAAGGTCAGTGCCTGCGGGCGACGAACGTGTGGTTCGCCAGGTTGAACACCGTGTACGCCGTGGCCTTCGACGCCACCTCCAGCACCACCGGGTCGTTGTTGGACAGGTTGTCGCACCAGCGGTGCGAGCGGTCGACGCAGCCACCGTCGCGGCCCGGGATCTTGCCTTCGTAGTTGCCGGTGACGCCGCCCCAGATGTTGACCTCCCAGTTCTGCTTGCAGCAGTTCTGTTGCGTCAGGATGCCGGTGTTCGGGATGCCGATCAGGCTGAACGAGTTGGAGTCGGTGCCGTCGTTGCCGAACGATGCGGCACGCGACGGGATGCCGACCGAGGCGAAGTAGTCGGCGAAGAACTGGTTGCCGATCTTCGACTCCGGCACCACGTTGTCGGGGAAGCGATCGACGTTTGATGCATTGGCCGGGTCGGCGACGAGGTAGTCGAAGTTGGGCGTCGCGGTGACGTCCGCATCGATGTCGAACGCGATGCGATCGCGCTGCGACGCGGTCAGGTTCTTCGTGTAGTAGCGCGAGCCCAGCAGGCCGATCTCTTCGCCGCCGAACCAGACGTAGCGCAGCTTGTTGCGCGTGGGCGTCTTGGCCAGCTTCAGCGCGATCTCGAGGATGGTCGCCGAGCCGGAAGCGTTGTCGAGCATGCCGGCACCGTAGATCGCGTCCAGGTGACCTTCGACCACCACCACCGAGTTGGCATCACCGAAAGGCGATTCGGCGATCAGGTTGTAGTCGATGCCGGACTGAGCCCGCGTGCGGATGTCGACACGCACGACTGGCGCATCACCCCTCTCATGAGCTTGCGCCAGCCTGGACCCAACCGCATACGAGACGGCGCCGATCACCGGGATTGAGGCAGGCGTCGTGAGCCGCAGTTCGAAGGCACCGCCGCCACCCGCGCCGGCTGGCTCTGCGACCGCATCTGCTTCGGTCGCGGCGGGCAACTCACCACGGTTGTTGTAGACGATGACGGCCTTCGCACCAGCGGCTTGCGCCCGCTCCACTTGAGCGTCGTACGCGCACGGGCCGCGCCGCAGCAGCGCCACATGGCCGGCCACGAAGCCGGCAAAGTCTTCAGCGCGGCAGCCGGTGCCTGTGCCGCCAACCGGTTGGACCGGCGCCGACAGCGTGCCGCCGCCAGACAACCGGGCCACGAACCATTCCTTGCCCAGCGCGAACTCGCGGTCGGACGATCCGAACTGCGGCACGCCATCGATCACCGAGGTGGTGTAGTTGTACTTCTGGATCGTGACCTGGTAGCCGGCCTTTTTCATCCGCGCCGCCACATGGTCGACAGAGGCCTTGTAGCCGRTGCTGCCGGTGTCACGGTTGCCGTGGCCGTCAGAGCCGGGGTGGGCGTCCGAGATGTCCTGAAAGGCGCTCAGCGTCTTCCACAGCGGGTCCTTGCGGATGCACTCGAGCAGCTTGTCGACGGTGTCGTTGACCCGGGCCTCGCATTCCTTGTTGGTGGGCCCGCTCGTGGGCTCTGCCACGCTGGACTGGTCGGGTGTCTGGCCCCAGGCCTGGGTGGCGCAAAGCAGCGCTGCCAAGACGGTGGCTGAAGTGGGTCGAAGCAACTGATTCATGGTCAACCTTGTCTCCTGAGTGTTTGGATATTCAAGGTCCTTGGCGTCACCAGATCTCAGTTGATCCACCGTTGCCGAGCCCATGGCCGCCTTGCACGCCGGGCGTGCAAGGCAACAAGAAC
>NZ_JBFUGE010000131.1:0-13755 GCF_056403075.1 Ideonella sp. P3_A4
CGCGTGAGCAGGGTGATCGGTACCGGGTCGAATACATGGTCCCATTCCATCTGCAATCCGGCCGACACGCCGCGGTCGATGTTGCTCGCGTGATGCTGCTCGAGGAAATCGGAATCGCTGCTGATGCGCCCGGGCTCGTACGCGAGTTGAGCCCCCGCATGCAGCCCCGGGATCAACTCGACCCGGGCGCCACCTTCGAGCACGCCCTGGGTCGAGCGCACGAACGCATGCTCGCCAAAGTAGCGGATGACCGGAACCAGCTCGAAGCGTTGGGAAGACGCGCCATCGTAGGCGGGCCGCGATCGCAAGCCGGGGCCGAGCAGCGAATCGTTCGATAGCTCAGCCCATCCGGCCTGCGGCAGCAGCGCACAGACCAGAAGCAGCGTCGCGCATCGCGTGGCAGACATGCCGTGGCTTGGCAACCAGCGATCCCAGGCTGCTCTCTCTGCACCGCAATACACCGTGTGCAGTGTTGCTGGGCACGGCGATTGCCGGCAGTGGATTGTGTTGAACCACCACGTAGGAAGTTCCATGAAGACGAAACTCGCAATCACTGGCTTTCTGCTCGGCGCCCTGCTGGTTCCCTCGGCCTACAGCGAGGACCAGGACAAGGACAGAGAAAGTCCCAAGGCCTTCGTCAAGGATTCAGCGATCACCACCAAGATCAAGACCAAGCTCGCGGCAGAGCGTCTGAGCAGCTTGGCGAAGATCCACGTGGAAACCGACGCCAGCGGTGTCGTGTACCTCAGCGGATTTGCCAACAGCCAGGAACAGATCGACAAGGCCGTGGCGATCGCCCGCGCCACCGAAAACGTGCGTGACGTGAAGAACCAGCTGGTCGTCAAGAAGGACGACTGAGGCCCTCGCCTCGGGCGGCGCTCTGCGCAGATGGGTACCGAGAGAGCGGCGGCATCGTCGCTCCCGGGCTGTCTGCGCGCGCGCCGCTTCCTTCTTTCAGCACCAGGCGCTGGACGCTTGAAAAGTCCAGCCGGCCCCGTCCGGCCAGGCTCTTCAACGCGTACAGATCACGCGCCAACGTACAGATCACGCGCCAATTCACCGAGCGGGATTGCGGCGCGCACGTCGAGCGCGGCCGCGGCTGCCAGCCCCAGATCGTTCAGCATCAGGTCGTTGCCGAAGCCGCCCCGAAGCGGCGATGCTGCGGTGGCRTGCAGACGAGAAATGAGGGGGTGCGTACTCACCAACCCGTAGGATGCCGAGGCCATCGGATATCCGCACACTGTCGTTCAAGGCGGTGATCAGACGGGGCTCATGTGCGTGCCGGTGGTCTGGCAAAACGCAGTGGCCATGTGGTGGCACGCCGTGGACGCATCGAGAGGATGCGGGCAACGCGGTGACAGGCTGCGCCGATTCAAGGTTTGCCTCGTCGGCTGCGAGATGAGCAGGCGAGCCGCATTGAATCGCCGACATTCAGCCGGGGCCGCGGTGAGGTTGGCCCTCGATCCATTGCGAGGCCTTCGTGATCCATGTCTTTGGGCAGTACCGCCTGTGCACACTACGCCGGGCCTTGTTCCGCGACAACCAGGAAGTTCCGCTTCGGCGCAAAGCCTATGAGTGCTTGCGCTACCTGATCGAACAGAGCCCGCGCGCCGTACCCAAGGACGAGTTGTGCGAGGCGGTCTGGTCGCCGCGGGTCATCAGCGACGAAACCCTGGCCAGCACCATCAAGGATGTCCGGTTGGCGCTTGACGATCGCGGCCAGCCGCATCGCTATGTGCGCACGCTGACGGGCTTCGGCTATCGGTTCGTAGCTCTTGAGTCAACGCAGGGCCGTTCCCAAGCTGACTCAACCGCCTCGGGGGGCCTGGCGCGAAGCGACAGGTCTGGGGGCGCTCTTGAGTCAACGCAGGGCCGTTCCCAAGTTGACTCAACCCCCTCGGGGGGCCTGGCGCGAAGCGACAGGTCTGGGGGCGCTCTTGAGCACGCCGATGCGTGAAGGCCGAAAGGGCCCCGGAGGGCCCCTGGTCGTCGAAGCGACTGCGTCAGCCCTTCGAGCAGGCGTAGTAGCGGCTGTCGAACCGGCTGCCTTCACCGTCGAAGTTGCCCACGTCACCCGAGTTGACGAAGAGGGCGTTGTCGTCTGCGGTGATCGGGCCGAGCCACCAGCCCACCGGTGCCGCAATGCCATCGCCATAGAGGATGCGATAGCGCCACGCACCGTAGCCGGCCACCGAACCGCCGATGGCCTGGCAATAGGCCAAGGCGTTGGCGAACGACGTCGGACCGAGGGCGCCTGTCATGCACAGCGTGGCACCCACCGAGTAGAACCCAGCGGGGCAGGTGATCGCCGGTGCGATTGACACCGCCTCGACATCGGCCGCAGCGGGGGCGGGGTCGGAGCCGCCGCGTTGGCGGGCGGCCGAGGCCGTGGTGGCCGTGGTGATCAACAGTCCCGCCAGCAACAGCGCCTGGGTGAGCCTTTCGAGTTTCATTGCATTTCTCCTGAAATTGATGGTTGAGGCGAAGGCGGCTTCCGTTGCAGCCACGCTGCGTTGAAAGCTCACCGTCACCACCTTCAGGTTATGGAGTTCGCTTCGCGCCGCACTGAAGTCGCGATGGAATCTCTCAGCACGCCGCGGTGGATTTGTCGGCAATGAAAACGAAGGCATTCCTCAAGTGAACGAGGCACGCGAGCCGGTGAACGAGAGCGACCGAGAATCGCTGGTGTCGTATCGCTTCGAGGGTTGAAGACGGGGTCTGCCGCATCGTGTGCGCCGACAATCCCGGGGTTGCCCCATTTGCAGGAGAGAACCGCGTGAAGACCTACGACATCGAAGTGCAGCGCCTGAAGTCAGCCAGGCATGACAACAAAGGCCAGATCGAGCTCGGCGTCGATGTCCTGGTGCTGCCTCGGCCGGTTCGTGATGAAGGCTCCGCCAGCAGCTGTGTGCGCCTGCCCGTCGAGCATGCCCGCACCTTGCTGATGCTGCTGAAGACGGAGCTGGCCGAGCTGGACAAGCTGCAACCGCGCAGCCGCCGCTCCGGGCGGGCCTGAGGGGCGCGACCCGGTCAGGCGGCGGGCTCCAGCGGCTCGCCGATCTGCGCTGCGCAGACGGCATGCACACAGCCGCGCAGCCAGCGGTGGGCCGGGTCGCCGTCCATTCGCGGGTGCCACAGCAGCGACACGGTGATCGGCGCCACCGGCATCGGCAGGGCAAAGGTGTGCATGCCGGTGCGCAGATCACCCGTGTGCCGCTCGGGCACGCTGGCCACGAGATCGGACGCCCGAGCCAAGGCCAGTGCGGCCGAGAAGCCGCCAACGGCTGCGGCCAACTCGCGTTCCAGGCCCAGCGATGCGAGCGCGTCGTCGACAAGACCCTTGTTTACGCCCCGGCGCGCGATGGYGACATGCGCTTCAGACGCATAACGAGCCGGCGTGATGGCCCCCTTGCACAGCGGGTGACCCTTTCTCACCACGCCGACGAAGCGATCGCGGAACAGGGCCTGCGTGCGCACTTCCGGCCCGATCGACTGGCCGACCACACCGGTCTCCAGATCCACCGTTCCGTCGCGCAGCAACGCACTGTCCTTGTCGAGCTTGGGCATGAATTGCAGGCGGACGCCGGGGGCCTCGGTGCGGACGCGCGCCAGCAGCGGCGCGCCGAAGTTTTCGACGAAGCCCTCGCTGGTGCGCAGCGTGAACCATCGGTCCAGCTTCTTGAGCTGCAGCTTCTTCGCGGGGCGCAGAGCTGCTTGCGCATCCTGCACCAGCGGGCCGACACGTTCGCGCAGCTCGAGCGCTCGCGGTGAGGGGACGAGCCCTCGGCCCGCCCTGACCAGCAGCGGATCGCCGGTCACTTCACGCAGGCGCGCCAGCGCCCGGCTCATCGCCGAGGGGCTGAGCCGCAAACGGCGGGCGGCACCGGCCACGCTGCCTTCAGCCAGCAGCGCATCCAGGGTGACGAGCAGGTTGAGATCGGGGCCGGTCATGGGTCAAAAATGGGGTGAGATGGCGTCAGACGCACGAATGAAGTGCAAATGATGCGCCTTCCGCCTGGCCACGCCAAAAACTATCGTTCGCAGGCTCCATTCCGGAGCGCCGGATCGATGGAGTTCATCGTGAGTGTTTCAGTCAATCCCGAGGCAGTCGCCGTTGGCTCGCAGCCGAGCCCGCCGCTCGGTGGGGTGCTCGCCAGCCTGTCGTTGTGCATGCTGCTGCCGTCGCTCGGCGTCAGCGTGGCCAACGTCGCGCTGCCGACATTGGCCGAGACCTTCGCCGCCCCGTTCCAGCAGGTTCAATGGGTTGTGCTGGCCTACCTGCTGGCCACCACCGCGTTTATCGTCAGCGTCGGGCGGTTGGGCGATCTGATGGGCCGACGGCGCCTGCTGATGGCGGGCGTCTTGCTGTTCACACTGGCCTCTGGTCTGTGCGGTGTCGCGCCGTCGCTCGGGTGGCTGATCGCCGCGCGGGCCGCGCAGGGCCTGGGTGCGGCGGTCATGATGGCGCTGACGATGGCGTTTGTCGGTGAAGCGGTCCCGAAGTCTCGGACCGGCAGCGCCATGGGTCTGCTCGGGACGATGTCGGCGGTGGGCACGGCACTCGGGCCTTCGCTCGGTGGCCTGCTGATCGCCGGGCTGGGCTGGCAGGCGATCTTCCTGGTCAACCTGCCGTTGGGTGCCGTGGCTTTTGCGCTGGCGCGGCGCTACCTGCCTGCCGATCGGCGTGTGGCGAACGTAAGCCGACCCGGCTTCGATCATCTCGGTACGCTGCTGCTGGCGTCGACGCTGGTGGCCTATGCGCTGGCGGTGACGATGGGGCGCGGCCGCTTCGGCTTGCTCAACCAGGCGCTGTTGCTCGCCGCAGCCGTCGGGGTCGGTCTTTTCGTCTGGGCCGAGTCGAGGGCTCGCTCGCCGCTGATCCGGCTTGCGAGGTTCCGCGATCCGGCCTTGAGCGCGAGTCTGGCGATGAGCGCGCTGGTCTCGACGGTGATGATGGCGACCTTGGTCGTCGGGCCGTTCTACCTCGCCCGTTCGCTGGGCCTGGACACAGCACTGGTCGGCGTCGCCATGTCGGCCGGGCCGGTGGTCTCGGCGCTCACCGGCGTGCCTGCCGGCCGCGTGGTGGACCGTTGGGGCGTGCAGCGCATGACGCTGGCCGGACTCGTCGGGATGACCATCGGGTGCGTCGCCCTTTGTACCGTGCCGGCGGCGTTGGGCGTTGCCGGCTATGTCGTGCCGCTTGTCTTCGTCACGGCCCACTACGCGCTGTTCCAGGCAGCTAACAACACGGCGGTGATGACCGATGTGGCGCCCAACCAGCGAGGCGTCATCTCGGGCCTGCTCAACCTGTCGCGCAACCTCGGGCTCGTCACCGGTGCATCGGCCATGGACGCCGTGTTTGCCGTTGCGTCGGGGGCCGCCGACGTGTCGCAGGCAAGCCCTGAGGCCGCGGCCGTCGGCATGCGGGTCACGTTTGCCGTGGCTGCAGGGTTGGTCCTTGTCGCGTTGGGGATCTCGATGGGGGGCCAGGCGCTTTCGCGCCGCGTCGGGGGACCCGCTTCACGCGATTAACAGGCACTTGGTGGCCCGTCACCTTGTGGGAAACGATATCCCTAGATCGAGGGGGATGGTTTGGTGAACGGCAGCGATGGAATACTGGCTTCGCCGTCGCAAATGGCCTGTGCAAAACGCACCGAAGAAAACTCGGAGAAGTCTTCTGAGAATTTGTCGCAAACCCCTAGGAGCCAAGATGAAACTCGCAAAATCGCTGTCCATCCTTCTGTCGGCCATGGTTTCCACCACGGCCTTTGCAGCCACCGATAATTTCAACCGGTCCACCCTGGGCRCCAATTGGGTGCCGCTGATCGGCACCTCCGGCAAGATCGCCGACAACAAATACACGTCGGACGGTGCGGCCTACACCAAGTTCACGCCGGCCGCCAACGACAACCAAGCCACCGTGACCATTGCGGTGACGCGCCAGGACATCGGCCACTATGGCGGCGTCTATGTCGGCAAGGCATCGCTGAAGCTGCGCCCGGCGTCGAGCGGCAAGTTTGAGGCCGTTTGCTTCGAGCCCACCGTGCTGAGCGGGCTGGGCACTCCGGGCAAGTGCTTCACCGTGAGCAACCACGACATCACCGGCTTCGCCAAGGCGCGCGTCACGCTGCGCACCTCGGGGACGAGCGCCTTTGCCGATATCGACACCAACAACGACGGCGTGCCTGAGTGGTCGTTCTCGTACAACTTCGGCGCCACGCTCGGCGCCGGCGTGGGCCTGCTGGGCAATACCAACGCTGTCACGCAAGACAACCTGACGACCAGCCTGTCGAACTGATGAGTTGAAAGGCTCCCCTGGGATCCGGGGGGGCCTTTTCTTCAACCGTCTCCCCAATATGCCGATCCAATCGAATCACGCGGTTACGCTGCTCGTTTGAGCGAAATCTCGATTCGGGCTGGGTCGGAAACCCCTCCGGTTAATTTATCCCCCTTTTCGCCATGTCTGATACATCTACCCGCCACCGCCTGGCTTCGGCGTGTACCGTGCTTTTCACGCTTTGGGCCGCAAACGCCTCGGCACAAGCCGTGGATTGCTCGCTCGATACCGATCCTGACATCCAGATCGACCTGAAGGTTTTCGACACGCTGGACGATTTTCGCGACGGCGTGATCCCCGGGCCGCTGGTCCGGAACTGCCCTGATTCGTCGCCATCGCCGAATGCGTCCTACACCTTGAGCGCCAACGCCGGCAGCCTGAAGGCCGTGCGGACGTACAAGGGCACGCACATGCATGCCATCACGACGACGGCGAGCGACGGCGTGCTGCGCATGGACGGCTTCCCGCCGAACATCAACAGCTTCGGCGTCACCGCCTACGGCTCGGACGTCGATGGCAAGTACGTGCCGCGGACCCACCTGGTCGTCACGCTGTACGCCCCCGATGGCTCGGTCATCGATTCACGGACGTTCCCCGGCACCACCCGCCACTACTCGCTGGGCGGGACCTGGAACCTGCCGCTTGGTGCGGTCGAGATCAAGATGCTGGAAAAGCAGCCGACCGTCGACAAGGAGGTCTTCCCGACCATCGAAGCTTTCACGATCGCGCACGACTACGGGATGATGCCCTGATCACCGCGCAGGCGAGCGGCGCTTGGCGTCGTCTCGCTTGTTTCGCGCCGGCCGACGTCGTCATGCCGGACGCAGCTGACATCGGAAGTGAAGGGACCGGCGTGTGCATGGCCTGGGAAGGCCGGTGGGCGCACCACGGCGAAAAAATCTCCGCGTGGTAAGCGGATGAAAAATCCTGCGCGCGAGAGCCGGGCCGCGCTGACTGGAGGGGCCGGCGATGCCATGGCTTGCTTTAGGGGGCGGTGAGCCCTCAGACGTTCGAACCCCCGGTGTGCGATCGCCCACCGTGCCTTTACACGGTGCTGATCCGAATGTCGCCGCTGTCGTGGGGAGCCGTATTCTTTGGCGTCCAGTCATTGCGTCGCTCCCAGACCGCTGCCCCATGTCCACCGCGCCCGAGTCATCGTGTGAGCCGTCGCTCGAGGCCAATACCAACGACGTCAATACCAACGACGCCGAGTCGACCGAGGCCGTGTCGGCAGGAGACCCGCTGTTTGCGCGCATCGTCGCCGCCATGCAGCCCGCGCCGCCGCCCAGCAGCCCCAAGAAGGCGCCGCTGCCGCCGGCCGCGGCCAACGAGTCACCCGCCGAGGCATTGGCGCGCGCCGAGACCTTGGTGCGAAGCGGCGAGGTCAACGCGGGGCTGACCCTGTGCCACCAGGTGTGGCCGGTGGTCTCGCGGGCCGACGACGTGGTGCGCATGGCCTGGTGCCAGTACCTGATGGTCCTGGGCTACCACTACAACGGCATGTATGCGGCCGCACTGACCGCCGGCAACCGCGGTCTGGAGCTGCTGACCCGCACCGGCGACAGCGGGCGCCTGCTGCACCTGATTTCGATGCACGCCGTCACGCTGACGAATCTCGGGCAGGTGGCCGAAGCGTTCGAGCTGTTCTACCGCGGCACCAAGCTGCTGCCCTCGGTGAGCGACGACCCGCTGATGCAATGCCGCTTCTGGAACAACGCCGCGACCTTGTACTCGTTCATCGATCGCGACGACCAGGCCCTGGAGTGCACCGAGCGCGGCGCCGCGCTCACGCCGTACATGAACGATCCGGTGATGAAGGCGGTCGTCACCGGCAACATGTTGACCGCCCGGGTGGCGGTGTTGCACGAACGGCAGGTCGCCTGGGACGAGATGCAGCCGGCCTACGAAGAACTGAAGCGCCACCTGGACGGCGTGGTCGAACAGGGCTGGCTGCACCTGGTCGTGCCGATCTCCGTGGTCAGCTCGGCGGCGTTGATGCGCCTGGGGCAGTGGGACGAGGCGCGTGCCGTGCTGCGCGTGGGCCACAAGGCCACGATGGCCGCCGGCCTGGGGACGCGGCGCGCACGGATCGAACTGTGCCTGGCCCAACTCGAGCGGCAGACCGGCCAGTACCGCCTCGCCAGCGCCCATGTGAACGAAGCCTTGTCGCTGCTGCGCCAGCAGGAAGAGGACCCGGTGCTGCTGGCCGAGGTGCATCTCGAGAACTGCCTGCTGCAAGAAGCCCAGGGCCACTGGCGGCTGGCATTGGCTTCGCACCGTGAACACGCCAAGTTGCGTGAGGCATCGCTCAGGACACAAGCCCAGTCGCGCTCGGAAGCAATGGCCGAACGCGCCACGCAGGAAGGCCAGCGCACGCTCGCCGAATTGGCGCGTGTGCGCGATGGTGAAGCCACGGAAGGCGGGCCTGCTGAGGACGCCTTCGATGCGGCCTTCGACGCCACGCCGATCGGCTTGCCCGGCCGGCGCCAGTTCGAGCAACGCATGGATCAGTGGAAGTCGGGCCAGGCCCCCGGCACGGCGCTGGTGCTGATGATGGGCAGCGTGGACCAGTTCAAGGCCATCAGCGCCAGGTTCACATCCGTCCAGGCCCGCGAGGTTCTTCGCGCTGTGGGGCAATTGATGCGCAAGCACTTGCGCCCGAACGACGCAGTGGCCAGTTGGGCCGGTGAGGAGTTCGTCGTCGGCTTCGGCGGCGGCGCGCCGTTGGAAGAGTCGATGCAGGCGGCCGTCCGCTTGCGCGACATCATCGAACAGCACGACTGGGCTTCCATCGTCCCGGGTCTGCCGGTGACCGCGAGTTTCGGCCTGACCGCCTGCGGCGAAGGTGAAGACCTCAGCGACGCGTTGCTGCGCGCTGCGTGGGCGCTGCACGATGCCAAGCGCCTGGGTCGCAGCCAGGTGCGGGCCATTTAAGGAAGCTGGGCCTCGCCTGCGCCTAGGCCCCGGCGTCAACCAGGCTTGCTGCGGGCGGGCTTTTTGTCGCCCTCGGTGCGAGCGGCCTCTTTCGTCATCGGCGGATGGCCGCTGCTGACCTGGTCCAGCCACAGCAGCGCATCGACATGGCCGATGAACCGTTGCAGGTAATCCGGCGACAGGTCTCGCATCAGCATCAGCGACCGGTGCACGAGGTGGTGCGAGTTGAGCGGCCCTGCGTTACCCGGCAGTTTGGCCAGCGACTGCGCCAAGCGCTGGTCGGCGCTCAGCTTCGACAAGGTCCGCTTGAAGTACTTGAGCGACTTCAGCTCGGGCGCGGATGAAGGCGCTGCAATGGCTTGGCGGGCTGCCGCGCCGCCGTGTTCGGGTGGTGTCGTCTGGCGCGCGAGATGGCTGACGAGGCCGGCGAGCGTGCCAAGGTTGAGGCGCTCATCGTCCCCTGTGATGACGGCACGCGGTGCCGGCAGAGGGTGGGGGATCGATGGCCGTATGGGCATCGCGGGCGCGACCGTCTCGGCGCCGGCTTGCGACGTCGTCGGCGACGTCGTGTCGCCAGCCTTGTCGAGGTCTTCGCCATACGCCGCAATCAGCTTGGCGAGCTTGTCTTCGAGGATGCGCCGGGTGTCACCGCCGTGCTCGGCTGCGCGACGGGCCAGGGCTTCGATGAACCGAAAGCGCACTGGGTCCCGCTGGTGGGCACCACGTGCGCGCCAGCTTTCTATCGTCGCCCCGAAGTCCATATCAGCGGCCGTCACGGCGTGGGCACGACTTTCGCGACTGCGCTGGAGGGCCGCGGCGTCGGCGCCATCTCCACACGCCGGTTCTTGGAGCGTCCGTCCGCATCGGCATTCGACGCCACCGGCTGCTCGGAGCCGAAGGCCGCGGCAAAGACCGATGACGACGGCACACCTTCTTCKATCAACGTGCGGGTCACCGTCAATGCACGTTGTGCCGACAGCTCCCAGTTGTCRGTGAACTTGCCTTTGCCCCCGCGCACCTGCCTGTCGTCGGTGAAGCCGCTCACCATCAAGACTTCGTCGCGCGATTGCAGGTAGGTCTTCAACGGAAGCGCCAGCGCCTTCAGCACCTCGCGGCCTTCGGGCTGCAGATCGTCGGAGTTGAAGGCGAACAGCACGCTGCCGCTGATGCCGATGCGCCCGTTGTTCAGCGTGACCCGCCCGGCCGCCAGCGGCCCGGCCAAGGCCTTTTCGAGCGCTTCGCGGCGCTGCATTTCTGCCTGGCGCTGCTTGACCTCGGCCTCCAGCTTGGTGGCGAGTTCGAGCTGCATGCCGAGCACGCACACCAGGATCAGCACGAAGGCGCCAAGCAGGCCCGACATCAGGTCGCCGAAGACGGCCCAGACCGGCACCGTCGGCTCGAGGCCGGCTTCGAGGTCTTCCACCATCACGCCTCGCTGTCGGCCGGAACGCGTTTGACGGCCAGCTGCTGCAGGTCTTCGACGATCTGCTGCTGCGACATGATGCTCAGGTCGATCACTTCGCGCGCCTGCGCCACGTAGTAGGCCAGCTGCTCGTCACTGCGGGCGATGGACTTGCTGAGCGCACCTTCGATGCGCTGCAGGTGGGCCACCAGCTTGTCGTTCGCCTGGCTGAACAGCTGCACCGCAAAGCCGAACGCTTCGCCCAGGCTCGCCACCTCGACCGCGCTGCCGTTGACCTGGGCCGCGATGGCGGCCATCTTGTCGGTCTCGGCGTCGACCTTGTCGGTGAAGCGGGTGCCGACACGCTCCAGCAGGTCGGCCGACGCATCCACCAGCGCGTCGATCGCCGCACGCTGTTCGGTGGAGGCGTGGTTCACGGCGTCCAGCAACGCACCCAGCGTTTCCATCAGGCGGTTGCGCTCGTCCAGAGTGGCGTTGTCTCGTTCCATGCTGCTGGAGACCTGCTCGCGCAGCTCGGCCACCACCTCGGCCGCGGCGCGGGGCGCTTCCGATGCGGCCTGCACCAGCCGAGTGATCTCGGCGATAGTGTTCTTCGCATGCGTTTCGGCCTGGGCCGACATGTCGCGTGCGGTCTGCTCCAGCGTCTGGCAGATCTGCTGCTGCTGGCCCAGCGTGTGGGCGCCGGCTTGTTGCCACTCTTGCTTCAGCGAGGTGGCCACGGCTTGCAGCGCGTCAGTCCACGCCGTCATCCGCTGCTGCTCGCGTGAGTCGATGCGGGTCTGCAGATCCGCATGGGCCTGGTCCACCGTGCGCAGCAGTGCGGTTGAATGCTGCTCGAAAGTGGCCGCTGCCGATGCCAGGGCGTGTTCAGTCTGGCTGGCCAGGGTCTCGCTGCTGCGGGCGTGCTGGGCGAGCGTCGCTTGCCACGTGTCCGACAGGTTGGCGGCCGTGCTGTCGAGGCGGGTCGACACGCCATCGATCAGCGAGGCTGAGCGTTGTTCGAAGGTGGCGCTGAACCGGTCGAGCGAGGCGTGCAGCCCTTGGGACAGTGCCGCCGTGGTTTGCTGGTGCTCGGCCAGGGCGGTCTTCCAGTGATCGGCCGTGGCGGCGCTGCTGGCCTCGAAGCGGCTCGACAGCTCGCCCAGCTGCCGCTGTGCCGTCTGCGCCATCGCGGTGTGCAAGGTAGCCGTTTCGCGTGCAATGCCGGCCAGCGTGGCCTCGACCACTGGCTGGATCGTTGCGCCAGCCACGCGGGCGCTCTCCGTCAGGCTCGCCTTCAGCGACTGGTCGACCGACGACGCCAGCGTCGTGTAGGCGGCTTCGGCCTGCTGATGGAAGCGCTCCTGGTTGGTGGCGAGCCGTTCATTCAGTGCCTGGCTCTGGCGATCGAGCGTGGCCATCATGTCCTGCAGTTTGTCGACCAGCGCAGGCATCAGCTGGGTTTGTTGCTGCAGCAGCTTGAACGACTCTTCGCGCTGGTGCGCGAGCGAGAAGACACGCAAGCTGGTCGCGATCTTCGTGTCCAGCACTTGCGCGGCCAGCAGCCGTTCGCGCCGGCACAAGGCCGAGATGAGGCCCAGCGCTGCAGAGGCCGTGACGCCTGCTACCGAGGTGCCGAAGGCCAGGCCCAGGCCCTTGACCGGTGCCGACAACGAGGCGCGGATGGCTTGCAGGTCCGTCGCGCTCTCGAGCGCCAGCCCGGTGCCGCTGAGCGTGACGACCATGCCGAGGAAGGTGCCCAGCATGCCCAGCAGCACCAGCAGCCCGGCCAGGTAAGGCGTCAGGGCCGGGCCGGGCAGGGCGACGCGCTCACCCTCGACGCGCAGGCGCACTGCGTTCTGCAGCGAAGGGTGCAGCTGGGCCAGCCACTGGCCAAGACTTGGCGGTGGAGCGGACAGCGGCGTCAAGGCTCCCGTCAGCGTTGAAGTGGCCTGGTGGAAGCGCCGCAGCTCCAGCGTGCCCATCAGGTAGAACGCGCCAACGAGCAGGGTGACGGTCAGCGCGATCGGGTTCGTGCCGACGTAGCCGGCACCGACCCAGCCGATGGTGGCCAGGCCTGCGATAAAGGCGGCGAGTTGAAGAATTCTGGTCATGCCTTGAGGTCTATCGCGTCGTGCGAAGGGCTTCGAGCAGCCCTTCGACCGGTTGGAGTCGGAGGTCGAGTTCGGCGAGCAACACGCTTTGCATGTCGCGGCGGAACTCGGCTAGCCAAGGGGCCGCGGTGGCGGCTTCGTCTGGCGTTTGAGCGTCGTTGTCTGGTTCGATGGCGGCGAGCGTGGCCAGGTGGGCTTGGCGCAGGCGCTCGAAGTGTTTTTCCAGCAGCACGGGCACGGTCGACAGCAGGCTGCGCTCTTGCTCACCGAGCACCTGCTCCATCACGGCATCCACCGCGGCCAGCTGAGCCAGTGCAGATGACCGGGCCGTCAGCGCGGCCCGCAGTCGAGCCCGCAGCGGGCCGATGCCCAGCTCCATCGCCTGTTGCTTGGCGAAGTACCGGCTGCGGTGCGGCGTGAAGCTGATGGTCGTGTCTGCGGGCGGCGTGTCGCGCGCAGGCGAGCGCCGGCTCGACCACCCCTGGTCGGGGGTGGAGGTGCTGTCTTCGGTGACGGCATTCACCAGCGCGCTTCGCATGCGGGCGAACTCGCCTTCTTCGGTGCTTGCGCCGGCCCGTGCGACGGGCTGCGCCGTCGCTGCAGGGCCGTTCAGTGCCGCAGACAGCGAGATGGCGTCCGTCCAGCTGAGCCATTGGCTCAGCCGTTCCGCGAACGCCGGTTTGGCGTCTGGAACGTCGGCTTCGGTCAGTCGAGCAAGCAATCGAACGAGTGGCGAGCCGGTGAAGCCTGTGTGCAGTGACCCTCGCGTCATGCGTCAGCGCAGGCTCAATGGGAAAAACCCGGCAGTCTACTCCGGTGGGCGAGGTGATCCCGTTCTGCCGTTACTCAAAAGTATTACTATCGAATTGAAATCAGGTTGCGCATGACACAAATCACTCTGCCGTGGTCACTTTTTACTGCGCAGCCCCGTGGTGCGGCGGCGGTGAGCGTCTCGCGCATGTCTGATG
>NZ_JBFUGE010000132.1:0-13525 GCF_056403075.1 Ideonella sp. P3_A4
GCAAGCACCGTCCGTGGCATGGCACGCAAATGCAAGCCACAACGGTTCCATGGTGGGTGGCTCGGGGGTGCGGGCGCAGGCCCCATTCGCGGTCGCCACCACACAGGCAAGCGAAAACGGTGCTGACCAAGAGCCCGCTGCACGCCGGGCAAGTCGACCCGCGAGCGTGGGCCGGAGAACGCCCCCCCGGGCCACCCGCCACGCTCCAAGCTTCGCAAATGAACCGCCCGACAACTCGGCAACGGGTGAGCAGCGGCAACCAGCCTTGCCGCGAAGTCTTCCAAACGAAACGCCCTGGAGCACCTGATGGCCCAGCGCTTCCTCGAAGTCAAAGGCTTGCACGCCTGGTACGGCGAATCGCATGTGCTGCACGGCGTGGACTTTCATGTCGACGAGGGCGAGGTCGTCACGCTGTTGGGCCGAAACGGCGCGGGCCGCACCAGCACGCTACGCGCGATCATGGGCCTGACTGGTTCGCGCAAGGGATCGATCAAGGTGCATGGCACCGAAGCGATTGCGATGGCCACGCACCGCATCGCGCGGCTGGGCATTGGCTACTGCCCCGAAGAGCGCGGCATCTTCTCGAGCCTGTCGGCCGAAGAGAACCTGATGCTGCCGCCAGTATTGGCGCCAGGGGGCATGCCGATCGAACAAATCTACGCGATGTTCCCGAATTTGAAGGAACGCGCGAACAGCCAGGGCACGCGTCTGTCGGGCGGCGAACAGCAGATGCTGGCCGTTGCGCGCATCCTGCGCACCGGCGCGAAGCTGCTGTTGCTCGACGAGATTTCTGAAGGCCTGGCGCCGGTGATCGTGCAGAAGCTGGCCGAGATGGTGGTGGCGCTGCGCAAGCAGGGCTACACGATCGTGATGGTCGAGCAGAACTTCCGTTTCGCCGCGCCACTGGCCGACCGCTTCCTGGTCATGGAGCATGGCCAGGTCATCCAGCAATTCACCCAGGCCGAGCTGCCGTCGCGCATCGAGCGCCTGCACGAGTACCTCGGCGTTTGACGCCCCCATTCACCCCACGGAGACACCGCATGAAGCTCACGAAACTCGCCGCCGCCTGCACCTTCACCGCGGCCGTCGCGGCCGGCGCATCGGCCCAGGCCCAGATCTCTGGTGACGTGGTCAAGATCGGCATCATCACCGACATGTCCAGCGTCTATGCAGACATCGACGGCCAGGGCGGCGTCGAGGCGATCAAGATGGCGATCGCGGACGCCGGTGGCGCGGTGGCCGGCAAGAAGATCGAGATCGTGTTCGCCGACCACCAGAACAAAGCCGATGTGGCTGCGGCCAAGGCCCGCGAGTGGTTCGACACGCAAGGGCTGGACATGCTCATCGGCGGTACCAACTCGGGCACCAGCCTCGCGATGGCCAAGGTCGCGGCCGAGAAGAAGAAGCCCTTCATCGTCGTCGGCGCGGCCACCTCGGCGCTGACCAACGACCAGTGCACGCCGTACACCGTGCACTGGGCTTATGACACCGTCGCGCTGGCCAAGGGCACCGGCGGTGCGGTGGTGAAGGCCGGCGGCAAGACCTGGTACTTCCTGACCGCCGACTACGCGTTTGGCGCTGCGCTGCAGAACGACACCAGCAACGTCGTCAAGGCGGCCGGCGGCACGATCGTCGGCTCGGTCAAGCACCCGCTGGCAGCAAGTGACTTCTCGTCGTTCCTGCTGCAGGCGCAGGCCAGCAAGGCGCAGATCCTGGGCATGGCCAATGCTGGCGGCGACACGATCAACACGATCAAGGCGGCCAATGAGTTCGGCATCACCAAGACGATGAAACTGGCCGGCCTGCTGGTCTTCATCAACGACATCCACTCGCTGGGCCTGAAGACCACACAAGGCATGTACCTGACCGACAGCTGGTACTGGAACAAGGACGCAGAGGCTCGCGCCTGGAGCCGCCGCTTCTTCGAGAAGATGAAGCGCATGCCCTCTTCTTTGCAAGCCGCTGACTACTCGGTGGTGAGCAACTACTTGGCAGCGGTGAAAGCCACCGGCAGCGACGATGCCGACAAGGTGCTGGCACAGCTGCGCAAGACCAAGGTCAACGACATGTTCGCCAAGGGCGGCTGGATCCGCGACGACGGCCGCATGGTGCACGACATGTACCTGATGCAGGTCAAGACACCCGAAACCTCGACCGAACCCTGGGACTACTACAACGTGGTCGAGACCATCAAGGGCGAGGCCGCGTGGACGACAAAGGCCGACACCAAGTGCTCGCTCTGGAAGTGATCTGAAAGGCACGCGTCGTGGAGATCTTCGGCATCCCCCTGCAGGCCTTTCTCGGCCAGCTGATGCTGGGCCTGGTGAACGGTTCGTTCTACGCCATGCTCAGCCTCGGGCTGGCCGTGATCTTCGGCTTGCTGGGGATCGTCAACTTCGCCCACGGCGCGCTGTACATGATCGGCGCCTACGTGGCCTGGTACGGTTTCGAGCACTTCGGCCTGAACTACTGGCTGGCGCTGATCGTCGCGCCACTGGTGGTCGGCGCGCTCGGCGTGGTGATCGAGCGCACGCTGCTGCAGCGCCTGTACAAGATCGACCCGATCTACGGGCTGCTGTTGACCTTCGGCCTGGCTCTGATTGCCGAAGGGGTGTTCCGCGACCAGTTCGGTGTCTCAGGCCAGTCGTACTCGGTGCCTGAAGCCCTGCAAGGTGCCACCAACCTCGGCTTCATGATCCTGCCGAACTACCGCGCGTGGGTGGTCGTCGCTTCGTTGCTGGTGTGCTTCGGTACCTGGTTCGTCATCGAGCGCACACGGCTCGGCTCCTACCTGCGCGCGGGCACCGAGAACCCGGCCCTTGTGCAGGCCTTCGGCATCAACGTGCCGGTGATGGTGATGCTGACCTACGCCGCCGGCGCGGGGCTGGCCGCGATCGCCGGTGTGCTGGCGGCGCCGGTGATTCAGATCACGCCGCTGATGGGCAGCAACCTGATCATCGTCGTCTTCGCCGTCGTCGTGATCGGCGGTATGGGCTCGATCCTCGGCTCGATCCTGACCGGGCTGATGCTGGGCATCATCGAAGGGCTGACCAAGGTGTTCTACCCCGAGGCCTCGAACATCGTCGTGTTCGTCATCATGGCCATCGTGCTGATGATTCGACCGGCCGGCCTGTTCGGGAAGGAAAAGTGATGGACGCCGGCGCATCCTCGCTCGTCCGCTCTTCGCGCATCGCCTGGGGCATTGGCTTGCTGCTGTTGATCGCCGCGCCGTTCGTCGGCATCTACCCGATCTTCATGATGAACGCGCTGTGCTTCGCGATCTTCGCCTGCGCGTTCAACTTGCTGCTGGGCTTCACTGGCCTGTTGTCATTCGGCCATGCGGCTTATTTCGCAGCTTCTGCTTATGCCACCGGCTACCTGGTGCGCAGCGCCGGCTGGTCACCCGAGTTGGGTGTGTTGGCCGGTACCGCTGTGGCCGCCGCCACCGGGCTGGTGGTCGGGCTGATCGCCATTCGCCGCCAGGGCATCTACTTCGCGATGATCACGTTGGCGATGGCGCAGATGGTCTATTTCGTCTTCCTGCAGTCGCCGTTCACCGGCGGCGAAGACGGGCTTCAGGGTGTGCCGCGCGGCAAGCTGTTCGGCCTGCTGCCGCTGGCCAACGACCTGGTGATGTACTTCTTCGTGCTCGCCGTCTTCGTCGCGGTGTTCCTGTTCGTGATCCGCATCGTGCATTCGCCCTACGGCCAGGTGCTGAAGGCGATTCGCGAGAACGAGCCGCGCGCGATCTCACTCGGCTACAACGTCGACCGCTACAAGCTGCTGGCCTTCGTGCTCTCCACTGCGCTGGCCGGGCTGGCCGGCTCGCTGAAAACGCTGGTGCTGGGTTTTGCCACGCTGTCGGATGCGCACTGGTCGCTGTCAGGCGAGGTGGTGTTGATGACGCTGCTCGGCGGCATGGGCACCTTCGCCGGGCCGGTGCTGGGCGCCTTCACGATCATCGGGCTGCAGAACTTTCTGGCCGATCGCGTCGGCTCGTGGGTCACGGTGATCATCGGCGCGATCTTCGTCGTCTGCGTGGTGGCCTTCCGCCGCGGCTTCGTCGGCGAACTGCTGGCCTGGCAGCAGCGGCGCAAGCAGCGCTGACGGCCGGTGCGGGCGGGCGCGGCGGATCAGGGCGTCCACCAGTTGCCCGACACAGTGAGCAGCACATGCAGGCGGACTGCATCGCCGTAGTACTCCACCGTGCTGCCATAGTCGCCACCGGTGATCGAGGTCCACAGGCTGTCCATCCAGGCCTGGCCCGGCGCACCGCCGAACATCGCGTTGACAGCCATCGGTGCCGTGAAGACCAGGTCTCGGCGCTTGTCCATCGCCTTGCCGTTGGGCCCGTTCTTCACGAAGTAGCCGTCGTGGATCTTGCGCGGCACGCCACCGGTCTGGCCGCGGATCCACGAGGCCATTTGCTGTTGGGCCCCCTTCATGTCGGTGCGGCCGTCGTTGAGCCATGACAGGGCCAATCGCCACGGGGTGCGGCACGCGTTCCAGAAGAAGTCGCCGTCGTTGCGGGTCTCTAGCCACTTGCCGGTCACCGGCACCCACAGGCTGCCTGAGCGGACCATGAAGTCGGGCATCAGGCCGGTCTTCTCGCTGCCATGGGTGAACTGGTCGTTGACCGCAGCCGAGATCGCCCCGTAGACCTTGTTCCATTTCGCGGTGTTGGCCGTGTCGTAGCGGGCGAACGCGAGGATGTGGCCGGTCATGAAGTCGGACGGCCGGGTGTAGTTGACGTCGTCGTCGCGGGTCCAGTCGCCAACGGTCAGGTTCCAGTAGGTCGGGTTGACGTCGTATTGCAGGATGTCATGCATCACCTCCAGCGCACGGGCCCGGTAGTCGATCGCGCCGGATGAGCCCCATTGCACGTGGGCCAGCAGCAGTGCGTAGGCGACGTCGAGATCACCGTCGGTGGCCGACACCCGGCCCGCCACGTCGGTCATCACACCGTTCATCAGCGTCTGCTTCCAGGCCATCAGGTGGGCGCCATGCTTGCTGGGGTGATGGGTGAAGTAGCCGTACATCGAATCGACGGTCGGCTTGTCGGCCATGTAGGCGGCCAGCACCATGCCGTAGCCATGTGCCTCGGACACGGTGGAGTTGGTGTTGTCGTACTTGATCCACGCGCCCTGCCCACCCTCGGTGCGCAGGTAGTTGGTCTTCCAGGCGTCGTACTGGCTGCTGACCTTCGCATCCATCGCGGCCTGGGAGACATTGTTCGGCTTGATCGCACCCGCGGTGTAGGCCACGTGCTGCGGGAAGGGCCGCGCCGCGGCCTGCGTCTCTGCGCCTGTCGCGGCGGCACGCGATCGCTGCGCGGCCTGCTGCTCGAAACCGTCGTCGGCATTGCCGCCGCACGAGACCAGCATGGCGGTGGTCAGACCTGCCAGCGCGACGATGGTCCGGCGCAAAGGGCGTTGAGGAGTCGTCATCATCGATGTGTCCTTTCGGGTTCAGGAGACAAGCGCGCGCCAAGAAAAAGGGCCCCGCCTTTCGAGCGGAGCCCCCAATCCCAACGAGAGGAAACTTACCAGCCGATGGTGACGGTGGCGGTCGTCGGCGCCGGCGTGTGCAGCGACGAGCTGTAGTTCCACACGTCGTCGTACGGGAAGCCGTAAGACTGCTTGCCGACGTTGTGGTCGTGCCAGAACTTGGCGAACCAGTTCGCGGCCTGGCCACTCGCGTAGAAGTAGTTCGAGTTGCTCCAGTGATCCGGGTCGTCGACGATGTGGCGGTTCAGCGCCGCGCACATCTGGGCCTGGATCTGTAGCTGCTTGTCGTAGGCCGGCGTGCCCGGCGTGGTGCCGGTGGCATCGTTCAACACACCGTTGCCGAGGAAGGCTTCGGCCGTCGACGGCGCGCGGTAGATGTTGTAGGTGCCCTGCCCGTCGGTGAACTCGAAGCGGCCACCCACCACATGGCCAGTGAACGTGCCCTGCGCGTCACTGAAGGTCAGCGTTTGCGTGGTGTACTTGTTCCACACACTCTGGATGTACGAGTCCATGTAATGCGCGTTCGGGCCATCGGGCTTGAAGGTGCCATGGCCCGGGGCCACGATGCGCCATGGCGAGTACGGCGCCTGCGCCAGGCTCTTGAACTCGTTCGGCACGTTGGCCTGGAAGGCCGAGAACAGCGCGTCGCGGGTCTCGGTTTCGCCCACGGTGCGGTCATAGCCGCCCAGCCCTTGCAGGCGCAGCTTGACCGGGAAGCCGAAGTGGTCGACGCGGGTCGTGTTGCCGAAGAAGCCCGTCGTCGGGACGATCGCCATCTCGATGAAATCGAAGTAGACGTCGATGTTCGGGTCGTTCGGGTTCTCGATGTTGGCACCGGCGTAGCCGATGTTGCCGTTGCCGTCGATCAGCACCTTGATGTACATCGGGCTGCCGACGCTGAGCATCATGCGGGCCGAGTTGATCGGCGGGATCGTCACCGACTTCGACTGCGACAGCGGGATGAAGTAGTTTGTGTAGGCCTCGCCGTTCTTCCACAGCGCGCCGTTGTCCGACACCTGCATCGGGATCAGGTTGCCGTTCACGTCGACGTGCACGAACTGGCCGGTGTTCCAGTCCTTGCCGATGATGGACCAGTAGACCTGCGTGTCGGGGTAGGTGCCTCGGGTGTTGTTGACCATGTTGAAGGTCGTGCGCTTGTTCCAGGTGCCGACGCCGATCCAGTAGTCAGCCGTCGACACGCCCGATTCGCCCATGCCGGACTTGGTGGCGATCGCCCGCAGCGTCTGCGAGCTGGAGACAGTCACCGGGCCGGTGTAGGTCGGCGAAGAGGCGACGGGCGACGAACCGTCGAGCGTGTACTTGATCGTCGCGCCGGCGGTGGCGCTGGTCATCGTCACCTGCTGTGGGCTGCTGAACGAGCCACCCCATGGGGACAGGACCGGCGCTGCGGCATTGCCGTCGCCGCCACCGCCGTCGAACTTGTAGACGGCCTTCGCCACGGCCGACTTGGTCAGGCCTGTCTTGAAGCCGACCGCCTTGATGGTGGTGGCCTTCTTGACGGTGATGGGCGCGGTGTACTTCGGCGAGGTGTTGGTCGGCGTCGTGCCGTCCAGCGTGTAGCGGATGGTCGCGCCAGCTGTGGTCGTTGCGATCGTCACGTTGACCGCCGAGGCGTAGGTGCCACCGGGCGGGTTGAAGGTGGGCGTCGCCACCTTGTCGCCGCCACCACCAGAGCCGACGGTATAGCTGAACCACGGCGTGTCGTAGGCCGGCGTGCCCTTGTTGTAGGTGAAGCTGTAGTCGATGACGTTGCCGTTGGCGACCGGCTGCACCGCCTGCTCGTAGCGCGAGTTGCCGGCCACCCAGCCCATGCGGATGTTCTGCTGCGGGCCGCTGTTGAGCTTGTAGTGCACGTCGACCCAGGTCGTCGTGTTCGAGGTCGGCTTGAACCAGATCGTCGCGACGCTGCCGCTGACGGCCACGCCTTGGGTGTAGTCGTCCGAGGTCTGGGCCTGCGCCGGCAAGATCCAAAGGAAAAGACTGGCCCAGGTCAGGGCAAGCCAGGCAGCGATTCGTCGCATCGGGGACTCCGTCGGAATGAGGGCCGGGGGCGAAAGCCCCGATCCGATGACGGCGGACCAGCGCTTTCCGAAGGCGCCGATGGTAGGTCGATGTGCGCCAAGCTGAAAGCGCTTTCACCCTCATATCGGGAAAGCACCGAGCCGCTTGTTGCGACTGGTTTCAGAACTCGCTGCAGGAAGCGTCTTACGGGCCCAATGACCAAGCTCAGGGCGAACGGCAGACGCAGGCGCGGAACTGATCCGCTCAGGCTTGTCGAAGCCCTCGCGCACCGTCGGCCGACAGCGTCACGCGATGCAAGTGCGGTTCTTGCCGGTACGCTTGGCTTCGTAGAGCGCTTCGTCGGCGCGTTCCAGCGCCTCTTCGATCTTCTCGCCCAGGCGGTACTCGGTGACGCCGGCCGAGAAGGTGACGAAGACCTCCTTGCCGTCGTGCATGAACAGGCTCGCGGTCAGCAGGCGCTGCAAGCGCGTCAACGCCTTCTGCGCTTCGTCGAGCGGTGTGCCGGGCAGCAGCACGACGAACTCTTCGCCGCCGAAGCGGGCCACCACGTCGACCGGGCGCAGCGATTGGCGCACATGCTGGGACAGCGCGACCAGGGCCTGGTCGCCGACCGAATGGCCCAGGCTGTCGTTCAGGCGCTTGAAGTTGTCGATGTCGAGCAGGCCCACCGCCAGYGGGCCACCATCGCGCTCGAGCCGGCCCTTCTCGGCCTCGAAGGCCTGCATCAGCCCGCGCCGATTGGCGATCTGGGTCAGGGCGTCGGTGCCCACTTCCTCGGACAGGCGGCGCAGCTCGGATTCGAGCGAGCGCACTTGCGCTTCGAGCTCGGTCGCGCGTTGGTGCTCGCCGGCCAGGCGTTCGCGCGTGCTGCTGACCAGGCCGTGCACGCTGCGGCTTTCGTCGACCATCTCGCGCACCACGCTGGCCAGCGATTCCAGCGAATCGGCGTGCTCGATCGTCTCGGCGTAGCGCAGCATGCCGTCACTGAAGCGGCCGGTGTGTTCGCCCAATTCGCCCAACTCAGACAGCATGCGCTGGATCAGTTCTTTCAGCGCGTCGCGCGCCTTGTCGCGGTCGCCACGGAGCTCGCGCTGGCGGATGCGCGCTTGCGAGAGCAACTGGCTCGCCGACTGCACGGCCCGCGCACTCGGCGGCCCGGACAAACGCTCGCGCAGRCTGGCGACTTGGCCCTGGACCCAGCTGTCGTCTTCGGCCAGCTCGGTCAGACCCTCGCTCAGCTCGAGGCTGAACCTGTGCACCTGGTCCAGCAGGTGATGGCGGTGCGCCAGCAGGCGGCGGGCGCGTTGGCACAAGACCTCGGTCTGCTTGATCAGCTCGGGCGTGGCACCCTCGGCCGCCAGGCGGTCGCCCAGCTCCTTCAGCTCATCGGCCAGCTCGGTCGCCCGGGCAGAGTCGGCCGGCAACGCGGCCTGCACTGTGGCCTGCAAGGGAGCAATGACCCTCGGCCAGTCGTCTTCGCGGTCGTCGTCCAACGGGGCGATGCCACTGACGGGGCCCGCAGTGGCGGCGGCACCTTCGGCGTCGGCATCCGGTGTGTCGACGCCGGTGGTGGTCTCGTCCCATGAGCCGACCAGCTGCTTCAGCCGATGCAGCATGCGTTGCATGTCACTGCGGCTGGAGTCGAGCACGCGGCGCAGGCTGTCTTTCTTGCGCGCCATCGTCCACTGCTTGCCGCCGCGTTCCAGCCCGCGCGCCAGTCTTTCGATCAGCTGGGCCCAGGACTGCGACTGCGAGGTGGCCGACTCGCTGCTGCGCTCCAGCCAGCGCTGGGCTTCGTCCCATTGACCATGCAGCATCTGCTGCACGAATTCGACACGCTGTGACGCGTCATCGGACAGGCGCTGCGCCATCTTCTCGGCCAAGGCCTTGGCGCGGGGCGGCAAGCCACTGCCGCGGACTTCACCGCTTTCTTCCGCCCAGGCCTGGGCATAGTTTTCAGGCGTGGGCTCCTGCTTGGCCAACGCCAGGCGACGCAACGCCGCCTTGGCGATCTGGGCCGGGGTGAGGCTGCTGGCCGCGTCTTTCACGGGCTACTCGCCCCCCGCAGGGAGCGGCCATCTCATGTGCCGTGCTCGCGCCGCACGCGCACCGGTATCGGCCCGCGCTGCCAATCGCCCTGGCCGGCTACGATCTGCTGCTGGTTCCACGGGCCGATCTGCTCGCCCGGCACCGGCCGCGAATACAGGAAGCCCTGCATCAGGTCACAGCCTTCGTTGACCAGCGCCTGCTGCTGCGCCAGCGTCTCGACGCCTTCGGCAATCACCCGCAGCTCCAGCACCTGGGCCAGCGCGATGATGGTCCGCGCCACCGCGGTGCCCTTGTGCGTGACCGCCATGTTCTTGACGAACGAGCGGTCGATCTTCACTTCCGAGATCGGCAGGTCGGTCAGGCGCGACAGCGACGAATAGCCGGTGCCGAAGTCATCAACCGAAATTTGCACGCCCATCTCGTTCAGGCGCTGCAGCGTCGGCTGGATGCTTTGCAGGTCCTTGACCAGGCTCTCTTCGGTGATCTCGAGCTGGATCATGCGGTGCGGCAGGCCGTAGGGGGTGACCGCACCGTGCACCAGCTCGACCATGTCCTTTTGCAGGAACATGCGGTAGGGCATGTTGACCGCCACCGTGCCGTCGAAGCCGAATTCCTGTTGCCACGCGTACGCCTGCTTGGCCGCCTCGCGCAGCACCCACTCGCTCATCGGCACGATCAGGCCGGTCACCTCGGCCAGCGGGATGAACTCGTTCGGCGCCACCAGCTGATCGCCCCGGCGCCAGCGCATCAACGCTTCGACGCCGACCATGCGGCCGGTCGAGATCTCGACCTGCGGTTGGTAATGCAGCACCAGTTCGTCGCGCTCGATCGCCTTGTGCAGCGCGGTTTCGAGCTCGAGCTTCTCGCGCCCGCGGGTCGCCCCTTGCGGGCTGTAGACCGACAGGCGGTTGCGGCCGTCGTCTTTCGCGCGGTACATCGCCACGTCGGCATTGCGCATCAGGTCGTGCACGTTCGTGCCGTCGCGCGGGTACAGCGCGATGCCCACACTCGCGGTGGCAAAACATTCCTGGCCACCGGCATAGACCGGCTCGYGCAGCACGTCGAGGATGCGCTGCGCGACGCGCTCGGCGTCGTGCTCGTCACTCACCTCGGGCAGCAGCGCGATGAACTCGTCGCCACCCAGCCGGCCGACGGCTTCGAGCGAGCGGTGGGTGCGGGTGCCAGCCGATTCGACGACGCCTTCGACGATCTGGTCGGAATGGCGAACGCAGCTGCGCAGCCGGGCCRCCACTTCGATCAGCAACTCGTCGCCAGCCGTGTGGCCCAGCGTGTCGTTGATGTTCTTGAAACGATCGAGGTCGATCATCAGCAGCGCGACCTGGTGGCCCAGGCGGCGCGCGTATTCGAGCGCGCGCTCGGTCCGCCAGACCAGCTGGCGGCGATTCGGCAGGCTGGTCAACGCATCGTTGTTGGCCAGGCGCCGCACCGTGTCTTCGGCCTGGCGGCGGTCGGTCACGTCTTGCACGATGCCGGTGTAGCCGACGCAATGGCCGTGTTCAGCGAACTCGGGCTCGGCCTCGACGTGCAGGATGCGGAAACGCCCGTCGGGCAGGTTCATCGGCACGTCGGTCGCGAACACCGACACCTGCTGCAGCACCTCGCGCGCCGAGCGCAGCAGCGCCCGCCGGTCCGACGGCGGGATCGAGCGCATCAGGTAGTTCAGGCCCGGCTGGTCGTCCGGCCCGAAGCCRAAGACACGCAGCGCCTCTTCAGACAGGTCGAGCCCGTGGCTGAGCGGCACGCCGGGTTCGTACCACCAGTCGAAGCTGCCCATGCGGGCCAGGTCTTGTGCGCGCGCCAGCTTGGACTTGCTGCGCGCCAGCTCCAGATTCGTGCGCGAGGCCCGCAGCATGTAGCGCAGGCGGCCGGCCAGCAGGCTCCACTGGTTGGACTTGACGAAGAAGTCGGTCGCGCCGGCCTGGTAGGCCCGGTTGATCGAGCCCTCGTCGTCCAGCCCGGTCAGCATCAGCACCGGGATGTTCTCGAAGCCGTACATGCGGCGCAACTCGCGGCAGGTCTCGAAACCATCGAGGCCGGGCATGCGCGCATCCAGCACCACCAGGTCGGGTGTCCAGTCGCGCAGCAGGCGCAGCGCCGCTTCGCCGTCGGTGGCTTCGGTGATGTCGAAACCGTGCTGCGTCAGCGCGGCCGACACCAGCATCAGGTTCACTTCGTCGTCGTCGACCAGCAGCACCCGCGGGCGCTCGGCGTGGCTGAAGCCGAGAGAGGAGCCTGCCGCCGTCATGAGGCGGCGGCGCCGGAGGCACCGAGTTGCGCCTGGACCGCGTCACGGACAAGCGCGGCCTCCTGGAAGAACCGGTCGAGCAGCGGCTCGAGCTGGTCGAGTTCCTGGCGCCGGATACGGCCTTCGATGTCGGCGCAGATTTGCGAGAAGGTCAGTGCGCCCACACTGGCAGAGGCCGACTTCAAGGTGTGAGCGGTGCGCGCGAATGCGTCCCACTGACCGGCCTGTCGCGCTTGCCGCGCCTCGGCGTCGTGGCGTTCGAGCGAGCGGACGTAGGTGCCGAGCACGCGGGATAAAAAGCCACTGCCACCGGTCGGGTCGAGTTGGCGCAGCTGATCAAGGCTGGCCATATCAAGCACCGAGCGGTGGGGGTCGTCGAGAGCAGGCGTGGGCCGGGCTTCTAGCATGGTTGTCGAGCGGTCTGCCTCCCATGGACCCTCAAGCGCCTGACGATGGCGCGGGGCGCAACCCGCCTGCGGCATTGGAGCCAGGGAGCAGCGAGCCCAATATACATCCTGTAAGGATCGGTCGTGCCACCATGTGGCGTCAAGCCCGAATTGGGGGGCGAAAACTTCGATGAGCTGGCCTTTTGGCACAGCTTTCGATGCTCATTTCGCATCGCATGCCCGAGGGGCTTGCCGGACCACTCGCTCCGTACAATGCGTTGCATGGCCCGCACCTACCGCTTGCCCCGCCACCGATGCCGTGGCCGTGGTTTGGCAGTGGCGCTGGCGGTGTCGGTGCTGATCTCCGGCATCGTCGCGTTGATGTGGCAGCTGGCGGTGCCTTCGACCACCGCGCCCGCATCGAGCCATGCCTGGTTCGCGATGCTGGCCTTCGGTGCCGCCTGTGCCGGTGCCGGCCTGGCTTGGGGCCACCAGCGCAGCGCCGCCCGCCTGCGCGAATCCCGCTTGCGTCAACAGCTCGCCACCCAGCTGGTCAACGCCTGGCTGTGGGAGACCGATGGCCAGCACCGGCTGCGCCAATGGCGCCCCCCACCTGGCGCCGCAAGTGCCGCCTGGGCCGACGCCCGACCGCTCAATGGGGCGCTGTGGGACCAGTTCTCGCTGGGTGACCCGAACGCCGCCGCGCTGAAAGCCAGGCTGGACGCGCAAGCCCCGATCGAGGCCTTGCGCGTGCAGCGCCAGGGCGAAGCCCAACCCTGGCTGCTGCGTGCCTATCCGCGCTTTGATGGCGAAGGCGGCTTCATCGGCTACCTGGGCAGCGCCGAGCCGCTGGGTGACGACGAACAAGGCCGCTTCGCCCAGATCTTGCTGACCAGGCTCTGGCCCGAGCTGGATGTGCCGGCGCTGGCCCTGCGGCCCACGGGCCCCGTCGATCAAGGTGACCCGGGCGCAGACGCCGCCTGGGAAGTGACCGCGCTGTCGCCTGACGCCGCACGCCTGCTCAAGCTCGGTCCGCAGGACGGGTTGCCCAGCTGGGCCGACGCGCGCAGCCGCCTGCCGGCGGCACTGGCCCAGGCCGCCGCCCGCCTGCAGCCGGGCCAGACGCTGGAAGAAAGCGGCTGGACGCTGAGCCTGCAGCCACTGGGTGACGACAGCTCGCCGGCCGGTGGCCGCCTGCTGCTGCTGCGGCCCAAGGTGGCCGAAGAACCGGTCGACAGCAACGCCGCCGAAGACCAGGCCTCGTTCGCCTATTC
>NZ_JBFUGE010000133.1:0-13472 GCF_056403075.1 Ideonella sp. P3_A4
TATCTGCCCTGATGGCCGGGCGCGCGAGCGCGCCATCTGGTCGAACCCGAAGGGCGGGCCGAAATGGGGCGCCCGCAGCGCCGCCAAGCCGGGCAGATACCACGAGGTATCTGCCCGGCTCGTCGACTCGCGATCATCCCCATTGCGGCCCGTCGCAATGACAGCTATCTGCGGGACAGGGCACTAACCTGGACGAAGTGGCTGAAGTTGGCGCGATCGCCCTGGTCGACGGCTTCGAAGTCGACGTTGATGCCGGCGAACCGGTGGGTCTGGGCGAACGACACGAGGTTGCCGACAGCCGCATCCAGCGACGTGGTCATCACTGCATGCGCGACCGTCGGGCTCCACTCGCCGTTCTTCACGTTCGAGACGCAACCATAGGCCGGGATCTTCTTGCGGCGCAGGAAGTCGATCGCCTGGGTCGGAGCCGGGTCCCCATTGCCGACGACCGCGCCCTTGCTGGTGATGTTGTAGTAGTCGATCGATGCGGCGTTGAAGTGCTGGTAGTGGGCGGTCAGTGACGCATAGTTGTTCGGGTAGCCCGAGTAGTAGGCCAGCACCATCGGCTCGGCAGCATGCGCAGCGTCAACCGTCTGTAAGGTTAGACAGAAGACGGCAGCCAGCAGGGACAGCGTTCGGTTCATGGGCGTTGGTGATGCGGTTGACCTGCAGGCTCAATGGCCCAGCACTTCGATTTCCCAGAACGTCGGTTTGTCCACCGCCGTGTTGCAGACGAGCTTGACGTAGCGTGCGTTGACAGCCTTCGGCAGCACGACGATCGTCCGCGTATCGGTCTGGCTCGCGGCCTTGGTACCGTGGTAGGCCTTGGTCCAGGTCTTGCCGTCGCTCGAGATGCGCAAGGTGTAGGTCGTCACGCGGCTGCGGTACTCGTCGAGCACGAACTGGTTGATCGACTTCACGCTGCCCAGGTCGACCTGCCACCACTGCCCGTCGACCGCCGCCGAGGCCCAGCGTGTCATCGTGTTGCTGTCGGCCGCCGAGCCGGGCGGGTAGCTGCCTGAGTACTGGCTGCTCGCAGTGGCTGGGCGACCCTGCGACAGGTTGGTCGGTGGCTGCTGATAGCGAACGTTCTTGACCCACAGGAAGCGCGAGAAGCGGTCGATGGCGGTCGTGCCGACACCCGGCGTCAGGTCTTCCGACGCCATGCTGACGAAGGCATCGGGCCGGAACTGCGACATCAGCAGGTAGCCGGTGCGCACGAAGCTGGTCGGCGACGAGTTGCCGTCGCCACTGCTGCCGTCGACGCGGCCGGCGTAGTGGTTCGGGCCCAGCGTCATCACGTCGACAAAGGTGTTCGCGAACGGTGCCAGTCGCGTGGCCGTGACGCCAAAGCGCCCGCTGGTGTAGGCCCGGTGCAGGCCGGCCACGTCGAGCGAGCCGTGGTTGGAGTCCTCGCCCGCGGTGGCCGGCGGCGCGTAGGCCCAGTGGTAGGCGACGTTGCCGTCACCGTCGGTGTAGGCCACCACACCACTCTGGAAGAACGCGTCGATGTTGGTCTGGATGATGCCTTCGTAGCGGCTGACCCGCGCGGCATCGTCGGCCAGGACGCGATGTGCCTCGGCCAGGTTCTGCAGGCCGTAGTTGAACATCATCTGCTGGTTCCACGGCACCGGCTCGCCGGGCTTGTAGGGGCCCTTGTCCGAGAACCGATAGAGGTTGCCGCTGGACAGATCCAGCAGCGACGCGGCCACGTGGTGGTCCCACGCGTAGTCGGCCTCCAGCACGTACTTCTTCGCCCGCGCGAGGTAGGTCTTGCCGTAGTGGCGCGGGTCGCCATCAGRCACGTTCAGGTTCCAGACGGCCGGCGTCTGCAGCACCAGCCGCGCGCAGTGGCCGAGGTGGCCGATCGGGTCGCCCTGTTCACCACCGGTGCCGATGGGCGTGATGTCCACGTTGTTCGGCCAGGCGGGGTCGATGCGGCCGGTCCAGATCACGTACTGGCCGACCGGCTTGGGCGCGAGGTCGTTGCGCTCGGACAGCACCGCGTCGCAGAACGTCAGCATCTTGTCGAGGATCACCGTGTCGTGCGAGATCTCGTAGACCAGGCCCATCGCCTTCGTCTGCTCGCCGCTGGCGCCCTGGGCCCAGGCGTTGCCGATGTTGTCCTTCGCCGGGCTGATCGTCGTCAGGTAGGCCTTGAACGAATCGATCTCGCTTTGCGCCACCGGCCCGCTGAAGCTGCTGACGACCATCAGGTTCGAGTCGGCTTGCCCGGTGTTCCGGGCACAGGCCGCGCCTGCAAGAAATGCGCAGGCCCAGGCCGCGACGATGCGTCGGTCCATCGGTTCTCCTCCTCGTCGGTGGCGGGCGCCGGATCGCGGCGCACGCCCGTTGGTATGGTGGGGTCGATCGACTCTATGCGAAGCCCAGGCGGCTGGCATGGCGTGGATCCACCGACCCGATGTGGTGGATCCCCTGAGATGGCGCGGCGGCAGATGGCATCAACCTTCGACAATGTCCTGCAGCGCCAGCCCGGGCGCCTGGCTGGCCTCTCGACGCTCACATGGGCGCAAGCGGGTTCTTGTTCTGCTTCGCGAGGACGTACCAGGCAGTGGCCCCGATGTGCAGGGCGCTGAAGTACTTGTCACTGCCGTCGCCCGTCGCCAGTCCGTCCTTCGATGCGGCGATGATGCCTTGGCCATCGGCGTGGGGCCCGTTGACCTGCGCCGACTCGATGCTCGCCAGGTACTGCGCCACCAGGGTCGCATCGCCCGTCTGGTTGCGCCGCTTCAAGGCCAGCGCCGTTTGCGCGGTGCCTTCGAACCACACGCCGCTCGTATCCGACGCGCTGAAACTCAGACCGGCGTAGGGGCCGGCGCCTTTGAGCGCCGTGGTCGACCACGTCAACGACGCCGCCGAATTCGGGTTCGGCATGGCGAGATAACCCCAGGACTGCACGTCCTCGGGAAGCAGGCTCTTGTTGACGACCGAGTTGCTGGTGTCGGCACCCGTCCAGTAGTACTTTCCGGAGGCATTCCACATGTGCAATTGCACGTAGTTCGAACTGGCTGCTTCCAGTTGTGCCCAGGTATGCCCCGCGGGGGCCGCTGCACCCGAGGCATCGAGAATCGTGAAGAGCGCATTCACGTCGATGTTGTATTCGGCCGATGACCACTTGATGGCGGTCCGCTTGGCGGTCCAGCCACCCAAGAAGCCACCGAATCCCTTGGTCGTGTAGGTGTTCCTGACAGCCCAGTCGGCGATGCTCGTGGCGGCATCCAGGTACTTGGCGTCGCTCGTCTTGCGGTACAGCTGCGCCAGGGCCAGGCCGGTCCAGGCCACGTTGCCGAGGTCCGCGCCGTTGTCGTCCTTGCCGATCTTGCCGGCGGAACTCACGTTGTAGCTGTTCAGGACGCGTCCATCCGGCACGGGCGCCTGGCTTTGCAAGAGGATGAACGCATCTCCGATCACGCGTGCGCGCACCATGTCGTCCGGGGTTCCCCGCGCCAGGTAAGCGAGCAACACGAGTGCGTTGTCGTAGGTGAAGGCGATGTGATCCATCTGCAGCTTCGGCGTGGAGACGTAGCTCTGTACCAGGCGGAGCGTGGATCCCGCATGGTATTTGTCCATCATCTTGTCCAGAAACAGGTAGGCATTGTCCAGGGGAACGCTCACCGCTGTGGGCTCGGTGCCGTCACCGGTGGCCTGCGCGGGGTCGAACGCCAGGCAGGCGGCCACGGTCAGGGGAAGCAAGGCGGCGAACCGGATCAATTGACGCATGTGAATCCTGGTGGAAGGCGTTGCTGGACAACGTGGCGTTCCTGCGCCTGCAAAGGAGCCTGCGGGGTCGATCGACTCTATGCGAAGTCCCGGCGGCCGGGATGGCGTAGATCCACCGACCCGTTGTGGTGGATCCACCCATGCGCCGACATCACTCTTCGACGATGTCCTGCAGCGCCAACCCATGCGCCTGGCAATACTGCTGGTACTCGGCAAGCTGCGTCGCCGCATTCGCGCGGCCGCGCACCACGCCGCCCGGGCCCAGGAACTCGACCTCGCCCATCACGACGACCAGCGCGACCATCGTCTCGTCGCCGACGATCTTCCACCAGTCGGTGTTGCCGGAAGGCTCATACACATAGTCGCCCGGGCCGATGATCTCGCCGGTGCACAGCTGGCGGCTGCCGCTCAGGTTGTAGGCATGGATCTCACCCGAGTGGCGATGCAGCGGCATCACGACGCCGGGCTCCATGCGCAGCAGCTCGAC
Source organism: Ideonella sp. P3_A4 (assembly GCF_056403075.1). NCBI lineage: Bacteria > Pseudomonadati > Pseudomonadota > Betaproteobacteria > Burkholderiales > Sphaerotilaceae > Ideonella > Ideonella sp. P3_A4. The sequence continues at coordinate 4,229 of NZ_JBFUGE010000133.1, forward strand.
GAAGCCGCTGCCGCCCGGCAGGAAGCGCAAGGGCTTGGCCGACTTGCCCGGCGTGCTGGACGGGATCCACGGCAGGCCGGCGGTGGTCGAGAAGCGGGCGGGCAGGTACTGCTGCAAGGCGGTTAGTCCGTTGGTCATGTCGATTCCCCAGTCAGGCTTCGATGGCGTGGAAGAAACGATCGAACGAGGCATCGACTGCGGCGCGGCCTTCGCTCGTGATGTTGCGGCCCCAGCTGAAGCCGAACACCTGCTCGAAGGCGAACGGCGCCAGCCGCTCGCGCATCGCCCGCACGTCGCTCGCCTTCATCGGGATGTAGTTCGGGTAGCTGTACATGAAGCCGGCATGGCGGCGGTCCGACGCGACTTGCAAGGCATCGCCCGGGAACAGCGCGCCGCCCGGTGTCGGGCCGTCTTTCCAGTGCAGCGCGGTGCTGCCTGCGAAGTGGCCACCACAGCGGATCAGCGTCACCGAATCCGAAAGGCGCTTCGAGTCACCGCGCCAGAACTCGACCTGCGGCGCCGGGCGCATCACCCACTCACGATCGGCCTCGTGCAGCAGGATCGGCACGCCGCCGAGGGCTTCGCTCCACTCGACCATCGCGCTGTAGAAGTGCGGGTGCGAGATCGCGATCAGGTCGACACCGCCACGCGCCTTCAGCGCGGCCACGGCCTCGGGCGTGACCAGGCTGACGCACTCCCACAGGATGTTGCCGGCGTCGGTGGGCAGCAGCAGCGCGCGCTGCGGGATCGCGAACTCGCTGGGCAGTGCGATGCCGAGCAGGCCGTCGTCTTCATCGATTCGCAGCTGGAAGCGCTTCGACAACTCTTCCTGCGTGGTCCAGCGCTGGCCTTGCCAGCCGACGTATTGGCGTTCGTCTTCGCAGACCCGGCAATGAGCCGGTGGCACCGGTGTGTCGGCGTACTGGGTGCCGCAGGTTTCGCAGATGTAGCGGGTCATGGCGCGCTCCGTATTGATTTGGAATGGCGCCAGCTTAAGATTCGACTGGATCCCAGGATATGCCAGTTATGACTATTTCCATGGTGCCAGTTTTTCCCTTCGACCTGACGCTGCCAGCGCCCGGCAGTGGCACGCTAGCGCAATCGCTGCATCAGCAGTTGCGCGCCGCCGTGCTCGATGGCCGCTTGGTGGCGGGCAGTGCGCTGCCTTCGACACGCGCGGTGGCTGAGGCGCTCGGTGTGAGCCGCAACACCGTCGTCACGGCGTATGACCTGCTGGTGGCTGAGGGCTACGTGCTGCCGCGCCCAGGCGCGAAGGCGGTGGTGGCGGAGATCGCCACACGCCGTGCGGCCAAAGCACCACGCGCCGCCAGCCGCCGGCTCGAAGACGAGCGCCTGAACCCGCTCTGGCGCGTCCCCTTCATGCGGCCCGAGGCGCCGCGTGTGCTGCCCGAGCGCTGCTTCCGGCTCGGCGTCCCGGACCATCTTCACTTTCCGCACGAGGTGTGGCGGCGCCTGACCGCGCAGTCGCTGCGCGCCTGGTCACGCACGCGCTTCAGCTACCCGCCGTCCGAAGGCCTGCCCGAGCTGCGCGAGGCGATCGCGCAGCATGTGGCCTTTGCGCGCGCGGTGGCCTGTGTGCGCGACGACGTGCTCGTCACTTCAGGCGCTCAGCAGGCGTTCGATCTGCTCGCACGCCTGCTGGTGACACCGGGCCAGACCAAGGTGGCGGTCGAAGAGCCTGGCTATCCGCCGCTGCGCGCGGCCTTTGCTGCGGCCGGTGCGCGGCTGGTACCGATGCCTGTCGACGACGAAGGGTTGTGCGTCGATCAGTTGCCGAACGATGTGCGGGTGATCAGTGTGACGCCGTCGCACCAGTCGCCGACCGGTGTCGCGCTGTCATTGCGACGGCGCATGGCGCTGCTGGCGTTTGCCCGCGAGCGCAACGCAGTGGTGCTGGAAGACGACTATGACGGCGAGTTTCGCTTCGGTGCGCGGCCGCTGGACGCCTTGCAGACGCTGGACCGCGACGGCCTGGTGTTCTACATCGGCACGTTCTCGAAGAGCCTGTTCCCGTCGTTGCGCAAAGGCTTCATCGTCGCACCGGCATGGGCGCGCGATGCGCTGGTCAGCGTCAAGCATTGCGCGGACTCCCACTGCGACACCATCACGCAATCCGCGCTGGCCGCCTTCATCCGCGAAGGCCATCTGGCGCGCCATGTGCGGCACATGCGGCCGATCTATGCGCAACGCCGCGAGGCGCTGCTCGGCGGCCTGCGGCGTGAGTTGGGGCAGTGGCTGGAGGTGATCCCGTCAGAGGCCGGGCTGCACCTGGCGGCGCGCATCCGCGATCCGGCTCGCGCGGCGGCGATCGTCGAAGCGATGCACCGTTGCACCCCCGGCGCCCAGACCACCGCCGACTACGCGATGCTGCCCGGCCCGCCCTGGGCGCTGACCTTCGGCTACGGCGTCATCGACGCCGACGAGATCGGCCGCGCGCTCAGGCGGATGCGCCGAGCGCTGCTGGCTTAGACATATGCGGGCTGCAGCCGGAACACGCTGACCGCGTCGACCAGGCCACCGGCTTGCTGCTTCAGGCTTTCGGCCGCGGCGGCGCTCTGCTCGACCAGCGCCGCGTTCTGTTGCGTCACTTCGTCGAGCTGCACCACGGCCTGGTTGACCTGGCCGATGCCGCTGGTCTGTTCCAGCGTCGCGCTGCTGATCTCGCCAATCAGGTCGGTCACGCGCTGAACCTGGCCGACGATGTCGGCCATCGTCGCACCGGCGTCGCCCACCAGGCGTGAGCCGGTCTCGACGCTTTCGACGCTGGCGCTGATCAGCGTCTTGATCTCCTTGGCTGCCTGCGCCGAGCGCTGCGCCAATGCACGCACTTCACCCGCCACCACCGCGAAGCCGCGGCCCTGTTCGCCGGCACGCGCGGCTTCAACCGCGGCATTCAGCGCCAGGATGTTGGTCTGGAAGGCGATGCCATCGATGGTGCCGATGATGTCGGCAATCCGCTTCGAGCTGTCGGTGATCTCTTGCATCGTGCTGACCACCTGGGTCACCACCTTGCCGCCCTTGGCCGCTGCGGCGCTGGCCGAGTTGGCCATCTGCGCGGCACTGCGAGCCGTGTCGGCGTTGTTCTTGACTGTCGAGTTCAGCTGTTCCATCGACGCCGCCGTCTGCTGCAGGCTCGACGCCTGCAACTCGGTGCGACGGCTCAGGTCGTTGTTGCCCACCGCGATTTCGACCGATGCGGTCTGCATCGTCTCTGCCGCCTGCTGCACGTGGCGCATCGTGCGGCCGAGGTCGTTGTTGACCTTCTTCAGGGCCTGCAGCAGATTGCCCACCTCGTCGTGCGACCGGACGGTGATCTCACGCGTCAGGTCGCCTTCGGCCACGGCCTGGGCCACCGCCACCGCCTGGTTCAACGGCCGCGTGATGCTCAGCTGGATCCGCCAGGCGATCAGCACGCCGGCGACCAGCGCGGTGATCGACAAGCCGACGATCAGGCCGACCGCACTGCGGTAGGCCACATCGGCCTGGTCGTATCGCTGCTTCGACGCCAGCTTGATGGCGTCGATGACGTCATCGAGCGCCTTGATCTGGGCCAGCTGCGCCGGCCGGACTTCTTCTCGCATCGCCTGGGCAGCGCCAGGAACGTCGTCGGACATCGACAGGTCGATGGCCTTTTCGATCGGTGCCTTCGTGGCGGCCAGCAAGGTGGTGGCCTTCTCCAGCGCGGCCTTGACCTCGGGCTCGATCGGCATCGAGGCCAGTTGTTGCGCCGTGCGGTCGTAGTCCGCGCGGGCCTTCTTCATCTGGTCGAATTCTTTCTTCTTGAACGCCACGTCGTCCTGCAGCACCGCGTCGCGCAACGCCATGCCCTGGTAGCGCACCAGGTCACGCATCGCGTTGGCCAAGCGTTCAGGCGCCTCGCCCGTCACGGCTTCGAGATCCGCCTTGATGGCCGACAGCCGGCTCAAGGAGATGGCGCTGATGAGGGTCATCAGCACCAGCACGGCGGCAAAACCCAGGGCCATACGGGCGCCCACTTTGAGGTTCTTGAACATGGGTGTCTCCGGCAACGGCCTGTCGAGCAGGCCGTGCGGTTAGCAGGGAACGGGCAGGCGCTTACTTGGCGGTCACGCCGGCGTGCAGCACGCCGATCGGCTTGCCGCCGTCCAGCACCGGGGCCGCCACGTGAACGCTGGGGATCTGCGTCGACGTGTCGGGCTTGATCTCACCGGCGGCCCAGGCCTGGCCCTTGATCGCGTTGGCGAACACCGGCCGGTTGGCGTTGTTGAAGATCAGCGGGCGCGTGCTCGCACCGACGAGATTGCCCTTCTGGTCGCGCAACACGATCTTGTTGACCGTGTCATCGGCTTGCTCCCATTTGGCGATCTGCAGGCTGACCTTGCTGGTCAGCGCGGTCTTGACGGCCGGGTCGCTGTCGCTCAGCTCGATCCACTTGCCGTTGTTCATGCCGCCACTGGTGTGGCCGTTGGCTTCGCGCACCGCGGCCAGCACGGCCGGATCAGCGGCGAGTTCGGTCAGGCGCTTCTTGGCCTTCTCGACCTTGGCGACCACTTCCGAGGGCAACTCGCCGGCGTAGGCGGGTGCCGTCAGGCAAGCCAAAGTGGTTGCGGAAATGGCCATCAGCGCGGCCAGGCGCAGCGTGTGTTTCATCGTGGTCCCTGAGAAATTGGATGTCTGCAGTCTGGTGCGGGAGACGGTTCGTTGCCGCCTTGCACCGAGCGGTGTATCGGCAGGTTTCAGCACGGGTTGAGGGCTGTCATCGATTGAAGTGACAGCAATTTCGACGCCTGCCTTGGCGATCCGGCGATCCCCCGTCCGGAAACAAGTCAAGACGGATTCGTGTGCGGAATTCCCCACACGGCCGATCAACACCTCCCCCTAGCCGTCGATGGCCAGGGGGACGCCGGCGCGAGTCGCAATGACGCGCAACCCACCCGCGCGGCGTCGTCCCGACCCACCCCTACCTTGGCCCACCGCCCACCTGCTTCTACCCAGTGGCGTGGCGGCGCGCGGCCCATTTCCAGACCAGATGTACAGAGAGGCCCGCCAATGAAAGTCTTCATGATTGGTACCCAGCGTTCAGGCTCCAACCTGCTGCGCCTGATGGTCAACCAAGCTCCCACCATCGCGGCGCCTCACCCCCCTCACGTGCTGGAACGCTTCACGCCGCTGCTGCCGGCCTATGGCGACCTGCAGAACGAATCGAACTTCAGGCGCCTGATTGATGACGTCGTGCGCCTGGTCGAAGTGAACCCGGTCTCGTGGGGTGTCACCTTTGACCGCGACAACATCCGCCGGCGCTGCCGGGACAACAGCCTGGTCGCTGTGTTCGGTTCGGTGATGGACCACATGGCCGACAGCCACGGCAAGCCCGACTGGATGTGCAAGTCGCTGGCCAACGTGCACTTCCTGCCCGAGATCGAGCGCTACTTCGGCGCCGAGGCGCGCTATCTCTATCTGTACCGCGACGGGCGCGACGTCTGCCTGTCGTTCCTGAAGGCGGTGGTCGGCGAGAAGACGGCCTACCACGTCGCCAAGCAGTGGGACGTCGAACAACAGTTGGCGCTGGATTGCGGCCGCCGCGTGCCGTCGTCGCAGTTCCTGGCGCTGTCGTACGAAGAATTGACGAGCAACCCGGAGTCGACGCTGCGCCTGCTGTGCCGTTGGCTGGGCATCGCCTTCAGCCCGAAGATGCTGGACTTCCATGAGTCGGAAGAAGCCAACAAGACCGCCGCTTCCGGCAAGCTGTGGGAGAACGTCAAGAAGCCGGTGATGGCCACCAACACCAAGAAGTGGCTGACCGGCATGACGCCCGACCAGATCATCGACTTCGAATCGGTCGCCGGCCAATCACTGATGCAGCTGGGCTACGAGCTCGAGTTCGTCGGCCGCTCGCAAGCCGCACGCACCTACGACGCCGAGGCCAAGGCTGCGCTCGATGCCGACAACCGCGCCCGCAAGGCCACGGTGAAGGAAGAGCTGCCGCCGGAAGATGCGGCCGCACGCAAACCGCAGGAAGACCTGCTGGCGTCGATCCGTTCGCGCCTGGTCACGGTGTGAAGGCTAGACTGGGCATGAGCGACATCACCAGCACCGTCGAGGTCACCCCGCTGACCGAATCGATCCCCACCCCCGTCAGCAAAGGCCGTTTGTTTGCCGACTGTGCCCTGCTGGGCCTGACGGCCTGGGGTGGCTTCATGGCGCTGCTGGCTCAGGCCCAGGACCGCTTCGTCAAACAGCGCAAATGGGTGTCGGAGAAGGAGTTCCTCGACCTCATCGCGCTGGTGACGATGTTGCCCGGGCCGCAGGCCGTCAACGCGATCGCGACGATGGGCCACCGCGTGGCCGGCTGGGGCGGCTTTGCCGCCGCGCTGGCCGGCATCGTGCTGCCGGGCTTCTGCATCATCGTGGCGCTGTGGTACGGCTATTCGATGCTCAGCGGCCACCCGAGTGTGCTGCGCGCCGTCACAGTCGGCGTGCTGCCGCCGTTGGCGATGATCCTCGCCCAGGCGGCTTTCAACCAGGCCAAGAAGGCCACGCCGGGTCCCAAGGAAAAGACCTTGGCGGCCGCCGCGACCTTGCTGCTGCTGTTGATTCCGTACTGGGCAGCACCGATCTATGTGCTGGCCTTCGGCGCGTTGGTGTCGACGCTTCTTTGGCCGGCGCCGCAGCAAGCCGAACACGTTCCCAACCGCCGCCTGCGTCCGCTGGAGATGCTGTTGTGCTTCGCGCCGGTGAGCCTGGCGATCTTCCAGCTGGTGCCGGCGTTGTTGCCCGAGGCGCCGGTGGCCCAGGTCGGGCTGGCGTTTGCCGGGCTCGGCACCACGCTGTTCGGCGGCGGGCTGGTGATGATTCCGTTGCTCGAGGGCTTCATCGTCGACCACCTGCAGTGGCTGGACCACGCCGGCTTCAGCGCCGCGCTCGCCGCCAGCCAGTTGACGCCGGGCCCGATCCTGAGCGTGGCCACCTTCACCGGCATGCAGGCCGCCGGCCTGGCCGGTGCCGTGGCCGCCACGATCGGCATCTACCTGCCCACGGCGCTGATCAGCGTCGGTGTCAGCGGCGTGGCCGATCGGTTGAAGGGCTCACGCCGCTTCCAGCACGCGATGATCGGCGTGCGCTGCGCCGTCGTCGGGCTGATCGCCGGCGCCGCGATCTCGCTGTTGATGAAGCTGCCGTTCAAGGCCGTGCCGTGGCAGACCGTGGCGCTGGTGGCCGCGGCCTACTTCACCGTCTGGCGCTTCAAGCAGCCGCCGTACGTCTCGCTGCCGGTCGGCGTGGCGCTGGCCTGGTTGCTGCTGTAAGGATCCAAGCCTTTCGACAGTTTCGACAGGCCCGAGCGCCCAGCGCCGGGCCTGTTTTTTCTGCTCCGGCCTTGAGGGCCTGCTAGCGCCCGAGCTGAGAAGCACAGGGGTTCACGCCGCCCGTGGCCACCCCATCGGCCACCTGCCACAGCCCAATGCCCAGGCTGTAGTTGCGGCCACCGTTGTTGTCCCAGGTGCCATTGCCGTTGTTGAACACCGTCTGCCAGCCGGTGGCCTGCCCGAGGTTGACGGTGTAGACATCCCAGCCCGTGCAGGCCGGAGCCATCGGCACGCCGGGCACCGGTGTCCAGTTGCCGCCGTTCGGCGCGTAGTGGATGTTCACCGTCGTCCAGCCTGTCGGCACCTTGTAGTACACCGTCGCCGAGTTGCCCGATGCGGTGGTGACCTGCGTCGCAACGGAAGGCACCGACTGGTTGCCGGCCGCGTCTTCGGCCTTGACGGTGTAGCTGTAGGTCGTCGACGGCGTCAGGCCACTGTCGCTGAAGCCGAGGCTGGTCGATGTGCCCACCTGACTGCCATTGCGCAGCACCAGGTATTGCGCAACGCCATAGTTGTCGGTCGACGCCGTCCAGCTGAGCTTCAGAGTGTTGCCCGTGATGTCCGACGCCACCGGCGCGCCTGGCGCCGTGGGCGCCTGGGTGTCGGGCGCGCGCGTGGTCACGTTGCGGGCCACGCTCTTGGCCGACTGGTTGTTGGCCGCATCGTAGGCCGCCACCTGGTAGCTGTAGGCAGTCTGTGGCGTCAGGCCGCTGTCGGTGTAGCTGGGGATCGGCGTGGTGCCGACCGAGGTGCCATTGCGGAAGACGCGGTAGCCAGTGACGGCCACGTTGTCGGTCGACGCGGGCCAGCTCAGGCTGACGCTGCGGTCGGTCAATTGGCCGAGCGTCGGCTTGGCCGGCACGCTGGGTGGCGTGCTGTCAGTCAAGAGAAACGGGTAGACCCCCGGCACCGTGCCGTTCAGGTCTTCGGTGAAGCCCGAGTTGCCACCGGTGCGATAGGTACCGGCGCCGACGTAGACCTGCTGGATCTCCGAGCGCGTGACGTTGCCGGCCGCATCGGTCATCTTCACGTAGTAGTCGAGCAGCTGGTTGCGGTACTCCGACAGGTAGGCGTAGTAGAGGTTGCCGATCTCCTGTGCCGRCACCACCTTCAACGTGTCCATCGTCGGCTGCACCCAGCTGACGCCGTTCATTGACGGCTTCATATCGCGCACCTGCATCGGGTAGGCTTTCCACGCACCCACCTTGCTCGGCGTGATGTTCAGGCCCGGCTTGCCGACCATCTTCTTCGGGCTGTAGACCTTGTAGGTGTCGTCGTCGTTGTCGATCGCGTTCTGGCTGTGCACTCGCACCATCAGCTTGGCCGAGGCGATGCCTAACACATCGAAGCCGTAGGTGTAGACCGCGAAGTCTTGGCTGTAGTGCTGGACCGTCCAGCCCTCGGCCTTCGAGCCATTGACCGAGCCCGGGTTGTAGGGGTAGCGCTGCGGCCACCAGACCGACGGGCCGGTGCGGTCCTTCGCCAGGTTCGCGCTGACGTACGGCTTGGAGAAGGCGAGCGAGTTGTTGAACGCCAGCGTCGGCTTGACCACGTCGTCCTTGTTCTCGTCGTAGTAGCCGAAGCCGGAGTCCATCGCCGGCAGCAGGAAGTACCAAGCCAGCTCGGCCGGGTTCGCACCGCCCGCATAGTCGGCCGCGGCGTTGCCCTTGACCGGGAACGACAGCATCCACGGGTTCAGCTGGTTGCCGGCATGGGTGACCTGCTTGTCCAGCGCGCTGGTCGGCGACCAGTGGTTCGGGTGCGCGTCGAGCCAGATCTGCTCGGCCGTCTTGGCGTAGTTCAGCGCCGGCTGCAGCAGCGCGAAGTTGCGCTCCAGGTAGTGCCAGCCGTGTTCGAGGCTGACGGTCGCGCCCTCGTTC
>NZ_JBFUGE010000134.1:0-13438 GCF_056403075.1 Ideonella sp. P3_A4
CCCGCCGGGCGCTACGTGCCACTGCTCAATGTCGGCGGCTATGCGCGCGGCGTCGCCACCGGCGTGCAGGCCGGCACGATGCGCATGGTGTTCGGCAAACGCTGCTTCTTTGGCTTCGTGCCGCGGCCGGACGGCGAGGTCTGGTGGTTCGCCAACATCTCGCAGCCGCAGGAACTGGACCGCGACGCATTGGCGTGCATCACGCCGGAACAGTGGCGGGACAAGGTGCTGAGCCTGGTCGAGGGCGACCAATCCCCCGCCGCCGCGCTGGTTCGCGCCACCGAAGGCCCGATCGCCGGCTGGGCCACCTACGACCTGCCGCAGGTCGCTCGCTGGCACCGCGGCCGGATGCTGATCGTCGGCGACGCGGCGCATGCCACCTCGCCCTCGTCCGGCCAGGGTGCATCGATGGCGATCGAGGACGCGATCGTGCTCGCGCGCTGCCTGCGCGACGCGCCGGGCGTCGATGCGGCTTTCTCGGCCTACGACAACGAGCGGCGCAAGCGCGTCGAGGCCGTCGTCGCACAGGGCCGGCGCAACGGCAGCGGCAAGACGCCCGGCCCGTTTGGCCGCATCGTGCGCGATCTGATGCTGAGGCTGGTCTTTCGCCGGCTGGCGCGCCAGGGCGGCGATCCGCTGGCCTGGATCACCCGCCACCGGGTCAGCCTCGCGCCCGCGTCCGCAAGCTGAGCGACGTCCTGCGGGCGCCCGGCCGCTAGAATCGGCCCATGCCTTTGAGCACCGTTCGCCCCACCACACCCCGCTGGCACACCGCCACGCGGCGGCAGACCACGCGCGATCGAATTATTCAGGCCTGACGCAGCCCAGCTGCGTCGCGGCGCCCCGCGCCGTTCGCCCTCGAGGGTGCCACGCCCGGCGGCACCCACCTTCCCGCCCTGAATCGCCTCGCGCTGGACCCAAGCGCGCACCGCCATGACCGATGCCACGCCCGACTACCGCAGCACGCTGAACCTGCCCGACACCCCCTTCCCGATGCGCGGCGACCTCGCCAAGCGCGAGCCGGGCTGGGTCAAGCAATGGGAAGACGAAGGCACCTACAAGCGCCTGCGCGAAGCGCGCTGCGGCGCGCCCAAGTTCATCCTGCACGACGGCCCGCCGTATGCGAACGGCCAGATCCACATGGGTCACGCCGTCAACAAGGTGCTCAAGGACATGATCGTCAAGGCCCGCCAGCTGGCCGGCTTCGACGCCCAGTACGTGCCCGGCTGGGACTGCCACGGCCTGCCGATCGAGAACGCGATCGAGAAAAAGCACGGCCGCAACATCAGCCGCGACGACATGCAGGCCAAGAGCCGCGCCTACGCGACCGAACAGATCGCGCAGCAGATGGTCGACTTCAAGCGCCTGGGCGTGCTGGGCGACTGGGAGCGGCCGTACCGCACGATGGACTTCGCCAACGAAGCCGGCGAGATCCGCGCGTTCAAGCGGGTGATGGAGCGCGGCTTCGTCTACCGCGGCCTGAAGCCCGTCTACTGGTGCTTCGACTGCGGCTCGTCACTGGCCGAGTTCGAGATCGAATACGCCGACAAGAAGAGCCAGACGCTGGACGTGGCCTTCCTGTGCGCCGAGAACGACCGCCTCGCGGCCGCGTTCGGCCTGCCGTCGCTGGCCGGTGACGCCTTCGCGGTGATCTGGACGACGACCGCCTGGACGATCCCCGCCAACCAGGCGCTGAACCTGAACCCGAAGATCGAGTACGCACTGGTCGAGACGCCCAAGGGCTTCTTGGTGCTGGCCGCGGTGCTGGTCGAGAAATGCCTCGCGCGCTTCGGCCTCGAAGGCCGCGTCGTTGCGACGGCGCTGGGCGAGAACCTGGGTGGCATCCACTTCAAGCACCCGTTGGCGCACGTCGACGCGGGCTACGACCGCCTGAGCCCGATCTACCTGGCTGACTACGCGACCGCGGATGACGGCACCGGTATCGTGCACTCGTCGCCCGCATACGGCGTGGACGACTTCAACTCCTGTGTCTCGCACGGGATGGCGTACGACGACATCCTGAACCCGGTGCAGGGCAACGGCTCGTACGCGCCGCAGTTCCCGCTGTTCGGCGGCCAGAACATCTGGAAGGCCGTGCCGGTCATCATCGACACGCTGAAATCGGCCGGGCGCCTGATGGCGACCGAGACGATCACCCACAGCTACCCGCACTGCTGGCGCCACAAGACGCCGGTGATCTACCGCGCCGCGGCGCAGTGGTTCATCCGCATGGACGAAGGCCAGGGCGTGTTCACCAAGGACAAGGCGCCGAAGACGCTGCGCCAGGTGGCGCTCGACGCGATCGACCAGACCGGCTTCTTCCCCGAGAACGGCCGCGCCCGCCTGCGCGACATGATCGCCAACCGGCCCGACTGGTGCATCTCGCGCCAACGCAGCTGGGGCGTGCCGCTGCCCTTCTTCCTGCACAAGGACTCGGGCGAGCTGCACCCGCGCACGATGGAGATCCTCGACCAGGCGGCCGACATCGTCGAAAAGGGCGGCATCGAGGCCTGGAGCCGCGTGACGGCCGAAGAGATCCTCGGCGCGGCCGATGCGCCGATGTACACCAAGAGCAGCGACATCCTGGAGGTCTGGTTCGACTCGGGCTCGACCTTCCAGCACGTGCTGCGCGGCACGCACGCCAAGGACGCCGCCGGCACGCTGGGCTACCACGAGCAAGGGCCCGAGGCCGACCTGTACCTCGAAGGCCACGACCAGCACCGCGGCTGGTTCCACTCTGCCCTGCTGATCGCCTGCGCGCTTGAAGGCCGCGCGCCCTACCGCGGCCTGCTGACGCACGGCTTCACGGTCGACAGCCAAGGCCGCAAGATGAGCAAGTCGCTCGGCAACGGCATCGAGCCGCAGGAAATCAGCAGCAAGCTCGGCGCCGAGATCATCCGCCTGTGGGTGGCCGCGAGCGACTACTCGGGCGATATCGCCGGCGACAAGAAGATCCTCGACCGCGTGGTCGACGGCTACCGCCGCATCCGCAACACGCTGCGCTTCCTGCTGGCCAACATCAGCGACTTCGACGCCGCGACCGACTCGGTCGACGCCGACGAGATGCTCGAGGTCGACCACTACGCGCTGGCCCGCGCGAGCGAATTGCAGGCCGAGATCCTGAAGCACTTCACCGCGTACGAGTTCCACCCGGTGGTTGCGAAGCTGCAGGTCTACTGCTCGGAAGACCTGGGCGCGTTCTACCTCGACGTGCTGAAGGACCGCCTGTACACCACCGCGCCGAAGAGCCTGGCGCGCCGCAGTGCACAGACGGCGCTGTGGCACATCACGCAAGCGATGCTGCGCTGGATGGCGCCGTTCCTCAGCTTCACCGCCGAGGAAGCGTGGCAGGTGTTTGCGCACGGCACTGCGTCGAAGCAGACCATCTTCACCGAGACCTACTGGCCGCTGCCGACGCCGGACGGCAAGCTGCTGGCCAAGTGGGCGCGGCTGCACGAGATCCGCGACCTGGCGAACAAGGAGATCGAGGCTGTGCGCACCACCGGTGCGGTCGGCGCGTCGCTGCAGGCCACGCTGGTGATCACCGCACCGGCTGAAGATGCGGCACTGCTGCGTTCGCTGGGCGATGACCTGCGCTTCGTCACCATCACGTCGGCGGTGAGCGTGGTCGATGGCGACACGCTCGCAGTGGCCGTGGCGCCGAGCTCCGCCGCCAAGTGCGACCGCTGCTGGCACTACCGCGACGATGTCGGCGCCGATGCGGCCCACGCCACGATCTGCGGCCGCTGCGTCAGCAACCTGTACGGCGCGGGCGAAACACGGGTGGTGGCCTGATGGCGCGCCGCTCGTTCGCTTCGTCGTCGTCCGGCCCCAGCCTGTGGGTCTGGCTGGGTGTCGCACTGGTCGTGATCCTGCTGGACCAGCTGACCAAGACGCTGATCCTCGGTGACTTCCAGATCGGCGAAACCCGCACGGTCACCTCGTTCTTCAACGTCGTGCGGGTGCACAACACTGGCGCTGCGTTCAGCTTCCTGGCCGGCGCTTCGGGCTGGCAGCGCTGGTTCTTCGTCGGCCTGGGCGCGGCGGCGTCGGCCGTGATCGTCTGGATGCTGATGAAGCACCCGGGGCAGAAGCTGTTCTGCTTCGCGATCGCGCTGATCCTGGGCGGCGCGGTCGGCAACGTGATCGACCGCCTGATCCACGGCTACGTGGTGGACTTCATCCAGCTGCACTACAGCGGTCGCGCGTTCCCGTCGTTCAACCTGGCCGACAGTGCGATCACGCTGGGCGCGATCTGCCTGGTGCTGGACGAACTGCTGCGGGTCCGCAAGAGCTGATCTGCCAAGGGCAGAAAGAAAAGCGCCGCCTCATCGGGCGGCGCTTTCGTTTTGGAAGCCGTGGAAGCTGGTGGATCAGGCGCTGTTGCGCGCCACCTGTGCGGTCTGCGCGGGCGCCGGGGTCACCTTCAGCGTCTCGCCCTGCACCGTCACGTGCGTGCCGACAGCCATCGACTTGGCTTGCGTCACGCTGCGCAGCGAGCCGTCTTCCATCCGCACCTTCACGCGGTAGACCGTCTCGGTCTTGACCTTCTTCTCGATCGCATGGCCGGCCAAGCCGCCGCCGACCACACCCAGCACGGTCATCGCGGTCTTGCCGCTGCCCGCGCCCATGCGGTTGCCTAGCGCGCCACCGACAACACCACCGGCCACGGCGCCTACGCCGCTGGCCTTGCCTTCGTGCTGCACAGGTTCGACCGCCTCGACGACCCCGCAACTGTTGCAAACCGACACCATGGCCTGCTGCGTGCTGTGACTTTCGCCACGGCTGGAAGGCGCCGGCGCCACAGACTGGCCGTCGCGTGAGGCGGTGGCGGGCACAGGGTGTGCCGGCCGCGCCGCCGGCTTCGTGGCCGTGGTCGGTGCCGGCGTCGCCTGTTCGGCGGGCATCGGTGCCGCTGCATCACCGGCGACAGGCAGCGGCTTCGGTGCCGATGGGTCCTGCACCGTGTCGGCGGCGTTCGCCACCAGGGCAGCCGGCACCGCCGGCTCCTCGCTCGGCGCGTGGGCGGGGGAGCGGATCACCAGGGCCGCGCCGAGGGCGGCCACGGTCGTGCCGAGCAGGCCGATCACCAGCCAGGCACTGCGGGGAAATGACGCTTGGGTCGGCCGGGGCCGAACGGCTGCGGTGGATGGATGCATCAGAGAACCCTCCAATCTGGTCGCCGAGGTAACCACACCGCGTGGCACCCCGATCTGCACAGAGCACATGCTGCGCGCAGCGTCCGAGTTACAAGTATCCGAATGCATCGCCTGTACCACGGCCAAGGGACAGGTTGAACCGGATGCGCCGGCTTCAGGCGGGTGCTGTGCACGCAGCAAGCACGGGCCGTGCCGCCCCACGCAGGGGCGCTCGCCCAGGCCGCGTAGAGCCTCAGGCCGGGTAGATCGCGCCCAACACGCGCGGCCCGCGGGCACCGGTGGCTTCGGCGCGATTGCCGGGCTGGCGCAGCACGCAGGCTCGGGCCAACCAGGCGAAGGCGGCGGCTTCGACTTGCAGCGGCGGCAAGCCAGCTTCCGCCGTCGACCCGACCGCCACACCGGGCAGCAACGAGGCCAAGCGCACCATCAGGTGCCGGTTCAGCGCACCACCACCGCACACGCGCAAGTCGGTGGTGCCCTGGGCTTCGCGGCGCAGCGCATCGGCCGCAGCGCGGGCGGCGAACTCGGCCAGCGTGGCCTGCACGTCAGCCGGCTCGGCGGCCATGAAGGYGGTGAGGTGGGCACCTAGCCAGGCCGCGTTGAACAGGTCTCGGCCGGTGCTCTTGGGCGGCGGCCGCTGCAGGAAGGGCTCGGCCAGCAGTGCAGCCAGCAGATCAGGCAACACCTGGCCGCTGGCGGCCCAGCCGCCGTCCTCGTCGTAAGGCAAGCCACGGTGCAACTGCACCCAATGGTCCAGCAACGCATTGCCCGGCCCGCAGTCGAAGCCGCGCACCGCACCTTGTGGATCGTGGCCAGCGGGCAGCAGCGTCAGGTTACCGATACCGCCGAGGTTCAGCACAGCGCGGGGCGCATCAGGCAGGCTGAAGACCTGGGCATGGAAGGCCGGCACCAGCGGCGCACCTTGGCCACCGGCGGCCACGTCGCGCGAGCGGAAGTCCGCCACAACGTCGATACCGCTCAGCTCGGCCAGCAAGGCCGGTTGGTTGATCTGGATCGTGTAGCCAGTGGCGTCGAATTCGCCCGGTCGGTGCCGCAGCGTCTGGCCATGCGAGCCGATCGCCGTGACCGCGCTGGGCGCCACGCCGGTCTCGGCCAACAGCGCCTTCACGACTTCAGCCTGTGCTCGCGCCAAGCCGTTAGCGGCCAAGGCGGCGCGGTGCAGTTCGTTGTCGCCTGCGCTGTTCAGCGCCAGCAGTTCGTCGCGCAAGGTGGGCGCAAACGGGCGGTGGGCATGCGCCAGCACATCGATGCTGTGGCGCGCAGGGTCATCGGCAAACCGCGCGAGGACCCCGTCCACCCCGTCCAGCGAGGTGCCGGACATCAAGCCTATATAGATCRCCATGTGCCGGATTGTGGCCGGCAGCGGTTTGACGGCGGCGGCTTACTCGCCGCGACCGCCGGCCACGCCTTGCAGCTCGTCAGCCGCTTCGAGCTGGGTCTTCATTGCCACCGCCCACTGGGCGAAGCGCGGGCGCTGGGTGGCATCGAGCGCCACCGTTTCGGCCGCCTTGGCGATCTTCAGCGGGTCCTGGTGCTGGCCGTTGACGCGGAATTCGAAGTGCAGGTGCGGCCCGGTGGCCCAGCCGGTGGCGCCGACGTTGCCGATGTTCTGCCCCTGCTCGATACGCTGGCCCTTGTTCACGTTGATGCGCGAAAGATGCGCATACAAGGTGCTGCGGCCGCCGTTGTGGGCGAGCTGCACGACGTTGCCGTAGCCGTTCTGCCAACCGGCGAACTCGACCACGCCATCGCCGACCGAACGCACCGGGGTGCCGCTGGGTGCGCCGTAGTCGGTGCCCAGGTGCGCGCGCCAGGTCTGCAGGATCGGGTGCATGCGCATCGAGAAGCCCGAGGTCACGCGCGAAAACTCCATCGGGCTGGCCAGGAACGCGCGGCGCTTGCTCTCGCCCTTGAAGTCGTAGTAGCTGCCCTTGCCTTCGGAGTTGCCGAACCACAAGGCCTGGTAGCTCTTGCCGTTGTTGACGAACTCGGCGGCCAGCACACGGCCACTGCCCTGGTTCCAGGTGATCGGCTCGCCGTCGGCGGTCAGCGCCTCATAGGCCACGCTGAACGCGTCGCCCTTGCGCAGCTCGCGGTGGAAATCGATGTCGGTCGAGAACATCTCGGCCATCTGCACCGCGATTGCATCGGGGATGCCGGCGTCATCGGTCGCCGCGAACAGCGAGCTGCGGATCGTGCCGCCTGCCAACCGCGTGCTGGCGCCCAGTGCTGCGGTTTCGATCCGCGCGCTGAAGCCACGGTTCGAGCCGCGCTGGATCGTCAGGCGCTGAAAGCGCGACGGCGCGGTCGAGCTGCCGTCGTCTTCGGTCGCAAAGCGGGCGACCAGCGTCTGCAGCCGGCCTTCGTCGTCCAGCTCGGCCGACACCATCTTGCCGGGTCGGCCGTTCAAGACGCGCTGGCCGGTGCGGTCAGCGCGCAGGAACTGGGCAGCTTCGGCATCGACAACGCCAAGGCGGCGCAGCAGGCTGTCGGCCGTGTCGCTGGCGCGGGTGGTTTCGCTGCGGCGCAGTTGCAGATCGGCATCGGCCAGGGCTTCGAGCTGGCCCTTCAGGCCTTCAGGCTCGACCGATTCGGTGACCAGGCGGCGCGGCAGTTCGGCTGCATCCGGCGCCAACGGGGCGATACCGAAGGCGGTGACGCCGAAACCGGCCATCAGCACAGCCAGCGTCGTGGCCAGGCCGCGGCGGTGGGCGGAGACAAATTCGCGCGCCGCGAGGACGGCGGACCGCACCGAGGACGGTGGGGTGGAAGCGGGCGCCGGAACGCGGGAATCCAAAGACATTCAGTTTCATTCCGCAAGGAGATGAACACCTCGCAACAGCAACCCGCCCGGCGGTCGACAAGCTCAACCCGACGCTGGCTGAAAGCCGGCATTCAAGGTTTGCAAAGGGTCKGGATCCAGGCCCTGGGCAGGGGGCTGGCCCGTAGAATCCGCCGCTTCAAGCCACCTTCGCGATGGCCCTGAGCGACCGGTTCGGGGCGATTCACGCGGGAATCGGAGCCCATAACAGGTGTCGCGCGAGTATAGCGAAGACCCTTACGGCGCCATCCCCAGTTTGCAATTTGTGACTTTTGTATGACGGAACTCGTGATCGGCGCCACACCTCTCAGCAATTCTGTGCAAGAAGCGCTCGCCATCAGCCTGCGCGGTTGCAGCGAACTGTTGCCCCAGGCCGACTGGGTCAAGAAGCTGCAGCGCGCCGAAGCCACCGGAAAGCCGCTGCGAATCAAGCTGGGGCTGGATCCGACCGCGCCGGACATCCACATCGGCCACACGGTGGTGCTGAACAAGATGCGCCAGCTGCAGGACCTGGGGCACACCGTCATCTTCCTGATCGGCGACTTCACCTCAATGATCGGCGACCCGTCGGGCCGCAATGCGACCCGCCCACCGCTGACGCGCGAGCAGATCGAGGCCAACGCCAAAACCTACTACGCCCAGGCCAGCCTGGTGCTCGACCCGGAAAAGACCGAGATTCGCTACAACAGCGAATGGAGTGACCCGCTGGGCGCCCGCGGCATGATCCAGCTGGCGGCCAAGTACACCGTGGCCCGGATGCTGGAGCGCGACGACTTCACCAAGCGCTTCCAGGCCAATACCCCGATCTCGGTGCACGAGCTGCTGTACCCGCTGATGCAGGGCTACGACTCCGTCGCGCTGAAGAGCGACCTCGAACTCGGCGGCACCGACCAGAAGTTCAACCTGCTGGTCGGCCGCGCGCTGCAAACCGAATACGGCCAGGAACCGCAGTGCATCCTGACGATGCCGCTGCTGGTGGGGCTGGACGGCGTCGAGAAGATGTCGAAGTCGAAGAACAACTACATCGGCATCACCGAAGACGCGAACACGATGTTCGCCAAGCTGCTGTCGATCAGCGACACGCTGATGTGGGATTACTTCACCCTGCTGAGCTTCCGCTCCGAGGCCGAGATCGCGGCGCTGAGAGCCGAGGTCGCGGGGGGCCGCAATCCGAAGGATGCTAAGGTCCTGCTGGCCAAGGAGATCACGACGCGGTTCCACAACGCGTCGGCCGCCGAGGCTGCGGAAGCAGATTTCCAAAACCGCGCCAAAGGCGGCATCCCGGACGAGATCGAAGAGGTCTCGCTGTCCGGGGCCCCGATCGGCATCGGTGCGCTGCTGAAGGCGRCGCGACTGACGCCCAGCACCGCCGAGGCCAACCGCCTGATCGACCAAGGCGGTGTGCGCATCGACGGCGGGGTCGTGTCCGACAAGGGCCTGAAACTTCAGGCCGGTACATTCGTCGCCCAGGTGGGTAAGCGCAAATTCGCGCGCATCACCCTGTCCTGAGTCCATCACGTTCGCGGAGATCCCGATGAACCGTTCCAGAAAAATCGCAGTCGTTGTTTCCGTGCTGGCCCTCGCCGGGTTGGCCGCCCACGCACAGGTCGAGCCTGTCAGTGGCACCGCACCCGCCTCGACGGCCGGCCCCACGAAGGCTGCCGACGGCAGCGAAACCTGGCCCAGCGGCTTGGTCTTCCGCTCGCTGCGTGAAGGCAGCGGCGCCAGCCCCAGCCCAACCGACACCGTGAAGGTCCACTACCGCGGCACCTTCCCCGACGGCAAGGAGTTCGACAGCTCCTACACCCGCGGCCAGCCGGCCGAGTTCCCGCTCAACCGCGTGATCCCCTGCTGGACCGAAGGCGTGCAGAAGCTGAAGGTCGGCGGCAAAGCCAAGCTGATCTGCCCGCCAGGCATTGCCTACGGTGCCAAGGGCGCCGGTGGCGTGATCCCGCCGAATGCGACGCTGCACTTTGACGTCGAATTGATCGGTATCGCAGGGAGATAAAGCCCCCACGCCCCTTGCCAGGGGCTGCCTTGCAGGCCGCGCCGAGCCAGAGGCTCGGCCCCTCGGTAGGCACAAACAGTCCTCAGGACTGTTCATGTCCGRCCTCGGCCCCCCGAGGGGGCTCGCGCAGCGGACCRGCAAAGCTGGATCCGCGCACGCCACTTGAAGGGGGCGACGCTACGCGCGCGCCCCGATCACCACGTCACCGTGGGGGCGGGCCTCTACCCTCCCCGTTCTGGCTGAGCTGGTCGAAGCCCTGCACGCGTGCCAGCAAGATGCGAGCGGTGGCATTACGCGCTCAGTACGGATCCACGGCAGAGACAATCGCCGGATGCAGGTTGCCTCCTATTTGAAGCTGTCGGTCGCTACCGCGGTGGCGACAATCGTGCTGAAGACCGGGGCCTGGTGGCTGACCGATTCGGTGAGCCTGCTGTCCGACGCGCTCGAATCGCTGGTCAACCTGGCCGGTGCGATGTTCGCGCTGGCGATGGTGACGCTGGCCGCGCGGCCGCCCGACGAAGAGCACCCCTACGGCCACCACAAGGCCGAGTACTTCTCCAGCGGCTTCGAGGGCGTGCTGATCATCGCCGCGGCGCTGGGCATCACCGGAGCGGCGATCGAGCGCTGGCTGCACCCGCAGCCGCTGCAGTCACTGGGCCTGGGCCTGGCGCTGTCGATCGTCAGCTCGGCGATGAACGGCGCGCTGGCCTGGGGCATGTTGCGCACGGCTCGCGTCCACCGTTCGGTTGCGCTCGAAGGCGATGCGCGCCACCTGATCACCGATGTCTGGACCAGCGCTGGCGTCGTCGTCGGGTTGATCGGCGTGACGGCCACCGGCTGGGCCTGGCTCGACCCGCTGGCCGCAGTGCTGGTGGCGCTGAACATCCTGCGCGAAGGCGCGTCGCTGATGCGCCGCTCGGCCGATGGGCTGATGGACCACGCGCTCGAACCCGAACAGCAGGCGGCGATCGACGAGGTGCTGGCCGGCTTTGCGCACCCCACCATCCGCTTTGACCACCTGACCACGCGCCGCGCCGGCGCGCGCCGCTACGTCGACCTGCACATGCACATGCCGGCCAGTTGCACGCTGCAACGCGCCTCCGCGCTGCGCACCGATGTCGAGCAGGCGCTGATGAGCGCGGTGCCCGGCCTGCGGGCCAGCATCCAGCTGCTGCCGATGGACGTCGAGGCCCATCTCGGCGAAGAGAGGGAATTCCTGTGATCGGACTCATCCAGCGCGTGCGTGAAGCGCGCGTCGATATCGCCGGCCGCACGGTAGGTGCCATCGGCCCCGGCCTGCTGGTGCTGGCCTGCGCCGAGCCTACGGACAACGAAGCGCAGGTCGACAAGTTCCTCGCCAAGCTGCTGAAGCTGCGCATCTTCAGCGACGACGCCGGCAAGATGAACCGCAGCGTGCAGGACCTGGATGGCACCGGCACGCCGGGCGGCTTGCTGATCGTTTCGCAGTTCACGTTGGCGGCGGACACCTCAGGCGGCAACCGCCCGAGCTTCACCGGCGCCGCGCCAGCCGAGCAAGGCCGCGCGCTGTACGAGGCCTTGCTGACGCGAGCCCGCGCCGCGCACCCGCAGGTCGCCGCCGGCGAATTTGGCGCCGACATGCAGGTGCATCTGGTCAACGATGGGCCGGTGACGATCCCGCTGCGGATCACCTGAGCACGCCAGCTCAGCGGTGTTCGGTGCTGGCCACCACCACCGGACTCGGCTGCGGCTGCTGTGCCAGGGTGGTGTCGGTGTCGGCGCTCGGCTGACCGAGCTGGACCATGCCCAGCAGCAACGACAAGGTCGTGACGGCGGCCAATGTGGCGGCGATCAGGCGAGTGGTGAAGGTCGTGTTCATCTAGAGTCCTTTCAGGGGCGGGCTGGGGAAAACAGGGCCAAGGCGAGCGGGTTCAGTGCAGCGCGGCGGCCACGGCGGCCGGTACGGCGGCGTGGGCCACCACCGGTGCCGGCACGGTCGCGGCACCACCCAGCGGCGCCAGGAACTGCAGCAGCGTGTAGGTGATGCGGGCAGCGGCGAAGGCGGCGGAGAAGCGGGCGCTGATCGGGGCGGTGTTCATCGCAAGTCCTTGGGTCTTTTCGCTGCACCGGGTGGTGCGTTGTCGATGGATGAACTGTCTTCCTGAAGGCTGTTCAGGTCCTTGGCCACCGCCTTAAGCGTTCTGAATCGCGCCCGTTTGCGACTTGGCGGCGCAGGCGTAAGCTCGCGCCCAAACAAGGAGGGGTGATGGCAGCTTCGTCCACCCTGAAGGCATTCACCTTCGGACGCTTCGTGGCCCAGCCCGCGGCCCGCCAGTTGCTGGTCGACGGCCTGCCCGCCAAGCTGGGCGCCCGCGCCTTCGACCTGCTGGTCACGCTGGCCGAGCGGCGCGACCGGGTGGTCAGCAAGAACGAGCTGCTCGACGTGGTCTGGCCCGGCCTGGTGGTCGAAGAAAACAACCTGCAGGTGCACATCTCGGCCCTGCGCAAACTGCTCGGGCCCTCGGCGATCGCAACGATCCCCGGCCGCGGCTACCGCTTCACCGCCCCGCTCGACGGCGCCGCCAACGACGAGCCCCCTGCCCCGCCCGACGCGGCCGTGCCGACGGCACAGGTCGGCAATCTGCCCTCTGCTGACGAACCACTGTTCGGCCGCGACGACGATCTGAGCTCCGTCTGCGCCTTGCTGGCTGAACACCGGCTGGTGACGATCGCCGGCGCCGGCGGCATCGGCAAGACCCGGCTCGCCCAGGCCGCTGCGCACCGGCTGCAGGCCGACTTTGCGGACGGCGTCTGGTTGGTCGAGCTGGCACCGGTGAGCGACCCGGCGCTGGTGGCCAGCAGCATCGCCTGCGCGCTCGGCGTCTCGCTCGATGCGCCAGCCGGTGCCGAGCAGCTCGCGGCCCGCCTGGGCGACCGCCGCCTGCTGCTGGTGCTGGACAACTGCGAGCACCTGGTCGACGCCGTCGCGGCCACGGCCACCACGCTGTTGCATGCCTGCCGGACATTGCGCCTCTTGGCCACCAGCCAGGAGCCACTGAAACTGGCTGAAGAGCATGTGCTGCGCCTGGGCACGCTGGCCTTGCCCGACGAGCCCACCGCCGATGCACCTGCGCTGGCGCTGTTCGAGGCCCGCGCCCGGGCCGTGYAACCGCGCTTTGCGCTGAACGCCGCCAACCGGGCTGCGGTGATCGACATCTGCCACCAGCTCGATGGCATCCCGCTCGCGATCGAGTTGGCCGCCGCGCGCTGCGCGCTGCTGGGGGTCGACGGGCTGCGCGAGCGCCTGCATGACCGCTTTCGCCTGCTGACCACCGGCAACCGCGGCGCGCCCCGCCGGCAGCAGACGCTGCGCGCCGCGATCGAGTGGAGCCATGCACTGCTGAGCGCCGACGAGCAGCTGGTGCTGCGCCGTCTCGGCATCTTCCACGG
>NZ_JBFUGE010000135.1:0-13301 GCF_056403075.1 Ideonella sp. P3_A4
GTGATCGACGGTGGCCAGCGCGTGCCGTTGGACGAAGCGCGACTGCAGGCGTTGGTCGAGTCGGCCTGCGCCGGCCTGGGCGAAGACGTGCGCCCCGATCCGATCCTGGCCGAGACGCGCCGCAACCTGTACGACGGCGTGCCGATCGACGAGGTCTACAAGGCCGCCATCCTGGCCGCCCGCACGCTGATCGAGCAAGACCCGGCCTACACCCGCGCCACCGCTCGCCTGCTGCTGCACACGATCCGCCGCGAGATCATCGGCGGCGAGGTGATGCAAGGCGAGATGGTCGCGAAGTACGCCGAGTACTTCCCGAAGTTCATCAAGAAGGGCGTCGAGGCCGAGCTGCTGGACGAGAAGCTGATGCAGTTCGACCTGGCCCGCCTGGGCGCCGCGTTGAACGCCGACCGCGACCTGCAGTTCGACTACCTCGGCCTGCAGACGCTGTACGACCGCTACTTCCTGCACATCGAAGAAACCCGCATCGAGATGCCGCAGGCTTTCTTCATGCGCGTCGCGATGGGCCTGGCACTGAACGAGATCGACCGCGAGACGCGCGCGATCGAGTTCTACAACGTGCTGTCGACCTTCGACTTCATGTCGTCGACGCCAACGCTGTTCAACGCCGGCACCCGTCGCTCGCAGCTGTCGTCTTGCTACCTGACGACGGTGGCCGACGACCTGGACGGCATCTATGAAGCGCTGAAAGAGAACGCGCTGCTGTCGAAGTTTGCCGGCGGCCTGGGCAACGACTGGACCAACGTCCGTGCGCTGGGCTCATACATCAAGGGCACCAACGGCAAGTCGCAAGGCGTGGTGCCGTTCCTGAAGGTGGTCAACGACACGGCTGTCGCAGTGAACCAGGGCGGCAAGCGCAAGGGCGCCGTCTGCGCCTACCTGGAAACCTGGCACCTGGACATCGAAGAGTTCCTCGAGCTGCGCAAGAACACCGGCGACGACCGCCGCCGCACGCACGACATGAACACCGCGAATTGGATTCCGGACCTGTTCATGCGCCGCGTGATGGAAGGTGCCGACTGGACGCTGTTCTCGCCGTCGACCTGCCCAGACCTGCACGACAAGATCGGCACCGAATTCGAGAAGGCCTACGTGGCCTATGAAGCCAAGGTCGACCGCGGCGAGATCAAGCTGTTCAAGCGCATGGCCGCCAAGGACCTGTGGCGCAAGATGCTCTCGATGCTGTTCGAGACCGGCCATCCCTGGATCACGTTCAAGGACGCCTGCAACGTGCGCTCGCCGCAGCAGCATGTGGGCGTCGTGCACTCGAGCAACCTGTGCACCGAGATCACGCTGAACACCGGCCCCGACGAGATCGCCGTCTGCAACCTCGGCTCGGTCAACCTGGCCCAGCATCTGAAGGATGGCCAGGTCGACCACGCCAAGCTGAAGGCCACGGTGGCCACGGCGATGCGCATGCTCGACAACGTCATCGACATCAATTACTACGCGGTCAAGAAGGCGCGCGACTCGAACCTGCGCCACCGCCCGGTCGGCCTGGGCGTGATGGGCTTCCAGGACGCGCTCTATCAACTGCGCACGCCTTACGCCAGCGAAGCCGCGGTCGAGTTCGCCGACCGCTCGATGGAAGCGGTGTGCTACTACGCCTACTGGGCCTCGACCGAGCTGGCCGCCGAGCGTGGCCGCTACTCGACCTACCGCGGCTCGCTGTGGGACCGCGGCATCCTGCCGATCGATTCGCTGAACCTGCTGGCTGAACAGCGCGGCGGTTATGTCGAGGTCGACCGCAGCACCAGCATGGACTGGGACGCGCTGCGCCAGCGCATCAGCACGCACGGCATGCGCAATAGCAACTGCGTGGCGATCGCGCCGACCGCGACGATCTCCAACATCATCGGTGTCGACGCGTCGATCGAGCCTTGCTTCGGCAACCTGTCGGTCAAGTCCAACTTGTCCGGCGAGTTCACCATCGTCAACGAGTACCTGGTGCGCGACCTGAAGAAGCTCGGCCTGTGGGACAGCGTGATGGTGATGGACCTCAAGCACTACGACGGTTCGCTGCGCCGCATCGACCGCGTGCCTGAGGAACTGAAGGCGCTGTACGCGACCGCGTTCGAGGTCGAGACGCAATGGCTGGTCGAAGCGGCCGCGCGTCGCCAGAAGTGGATCGACCAGGCCCAGTCGCTCAACATCTACATGGCTGGCGCCTCGGGCAAGAAGCTCGACGACACCTACAAGCTCGCGTGGCTGCGTGGTCTGAAGACCACCTACTACCTGCGCACGATGGGTGCGACGCACGCCGAGAAATCGACGGTCGCTGCGGGTCAGATGAACTCCGTGCCGAGCAGTGGTGGCATGAGCAGCGCGGCAAGCGCAGGCATGTCGACACTCGATGCAGTCGCGGCACAAGCGCAGGCGATGCTCGCTGCGCAACCAGCCACCGACATCAAGTTCTGCGGCGTCGACGACCCGACCTGCGAAGCCTGTCAGTGAGCTMACGCTGAAGCCTCGACGTGAAGGCTTCGCATCACATCGATCACACACGCGACATCACCATCGTGATGGCGCGTGTGTGTGATGCGAGCGAGCTTGTTGATGTGCTGCATGCGATGCACAGCTGCAACAACGACGAGGCTTCAATGTCAAGAAGTGCTTGGTGTTTGAACACAACACTCCGATAATCGCGACCCATAGGAAACATGCACATGCTGGTCTGGGAAGACGACCTCCGCGCCCCGCAGACACCTGCAAATCGCTTCACGCCCGAGCCCGCTTTCGAGCCTCGCGGCCTGCAGCCCGTGACCCCGTCACCTCTTCRAGTTGCTTCAGTGACCGCGACGACTTCGTTGTCGTCGACGGCGCCTTCGGTGACAGCTGCTGCATCCGACACCGTGCGTCATGACCGTCGTGTCAACGTCGCCGACAAGCGCATCATCAACGGCCAGACCGATGTGAATCAGCTGGTGCCGTTCAAGTACAAGTGGGCTTGGGAAAAGTACCTCGCCACTTGCGCGAACCACTGGATGCCGCAAGAGGTCAACATGTCGCGCGACATCGCGACGTGGAAGGATCCGAACGGTTTGACCGAAGACGAGCGCCGCATCATCAAGCGCAACCTCGGCTTCTTCGTCACTGCCGATTCGCTGGCCGCCAACAACATCGTGCTGGGCACGTACCGCCACGTGACCGCGCCCGAAGCTCGCCAGTTCCTGCTGCGCCAAGCCTTCGAAGAAGCGATCCACACGCACGCCTACCAGTACATCGTTGAATCGCTCGGGCTCGATGAGTCGGAGATCTTCAACGCGTACCACGAGGTCCAGTCGATCCGCGACAAGGACGAGTTCCTGATCCCGTTCATCGACGCGATCATGGACCCGCACTTCAAGACCGGCACGCCCGAAACCGACCAGACGCTGCTGAAGAGCCTGATCGTTTTCGCCTGCCTGATGGAAGGCCTCTTCTTCTACGTCGGCTTCACGCAGATCCTCGCGCTGGGTCGTCAGAACAAGATGACCGGTGCGGCCGAGCAGTACCAGTACATCCTGCGCGACGAGTCGATGCACTGCAACTTCGGCATCGACCTGATCAACCAGATCAAGCTCGAGAATCCGCACCTGTGGACGGCTGAGTTCAAGGCTGAGATCAAGGGCCTGTTCCAGAAGGCCGTCGAGCTCGAGTACCGCTACGCCGAAGACACCATGCCGCGCGGCGTGCTGGGTCTGAACGCATCGATGTTCAAGGGCTACCTGCGCTACATCGCCAACCGGCGTGCAACGCAGATCGGCCTCGAGGCGCTCTTCCCGAACGAGGAAAACCCGTTCCCGTGGATGAGCGAAATGATCGACCTGAAGAAGGAACGCAACTTTTTTGAGACCCGCGTCATCGAGTACCAATCCGGTGGCGCATTGAGCTGGGACTGACAGTTCACGGCGCCATCGAAGCGCCGGTGCTTTCGTCTCAGCAGTGTGAAAGATCAAGATCCTCGGCCCGCCAGCCTCGCCACCATGAAGCGAGGCGACGTGCCGACACCCCATTCACCGAATGGGGGGCAGCCTGAAACGGCCTTTAGACCGTGACAGGAGTGGCCCACAGCGGTGAATCGCCGTGCTGTATCTCGAGCAGCCCGGTGTTTTTTGCAACTTGATCAAGGAGATTGAAAATGGCAACTGCGAAGAAGGCTGCGGCTAAGAAGGCCCCGGCGAAGAAGGCTCCGGCGAAGAAGGCCGCCCCGGCGAAGAAGGCCGCGGCAAAGAAGGCCCCGGCCAAGAAGGCCGCTCCGGCCAAGAAGGCTGCCCCGGCGAAGAAGGCCGCGGTGAAGAAGCCGGTCGCGAAGAAGGCTGCACCGAAGCCGGTCGCGAAGAAGGCTGCTGCGAAGAAGGCTGCTCCGGCGAAGAAGGCCGCAGCGAAGAAGCCGGTCGCGAAGAAGGCTGCTGCGAAGCCGGCCGCGAAGAAGGCTGCTGCGAAGAAGGCGGCACCGGCGAAAAAGGCTGCTGCGGCGAAGAAGCCGGCTGCCAAGAAGCCGGCGGCAAAGAAGGCGGCGGCCAAGAAGCCCGCTGCCCCGACTGCCCCTGCTGCCCCTGCGGCCCCTGCAGCAAAAACGGCGCTGAGCCCTGCGGCCGCGTGGCCGTTCCCGACGGGCAACAAGCCCTGAGTGAAAAGGGGTGCCCTGGTGGTGCCCCGGTTTTGAACAAGCCCGGCTTCGGCCGGGCTTTTTCTTTTTTGGCATTCGCCGTCTGAGCACCGCTTGTCAAAGCAGCCCACCACCCGACGTGATGCACCTGCGATCGCCGACAAGGCCGAAGGAGGCAAGCTGCCCTGCCTTCGCGAAGCCGCTGCCGGGTTGTGCGTGCTGACCTTGGCGGTTCAGCCCAATGCGCGGCAGACCGAGATCGTCGGTCTGCTCGAAGGTGCCTTGYGGGTGAAGCTTGCGGCGCCGCCGATCGACGGACAAGCCAACGTGGCGCTCACGGCCTGGTTGGCAAAGGAGCTCGGCTTGGCCAAGCGCGCGGTGCGCTTGCGGCGCGGCGCGGTGGCGCGCCACAAGCAGGTCGAGATCGATGCGCCACTGGCGGCAGTGCACGCCTGGCTGACATCGAGGCTCAGCGACGCGGGCTGATCGAGCGCCGCGCCGCGTTGGGGCTTCAGGCGACGCCGAGGGCGTCGCGATCAACCTGGTGGTTCTGGCCGCCGCGTTGCGCGATCTTCAGTGCGCCCAGGCGGTTGCCCAGCTTCACGCAATCGACCAGCGACCAGCCGCGCTCCAGGCCGAACAGCAGTGCGCCGCGGAAGGCGTCGCCGCAGCCGGTCGGGTCCAGCACTTCGGTCGCCACGACACCCGGCACGTGTTCGCATCGACCCTGGACCCAGACGTCGCAACCCTCGGCGCCGAGCGTGACGATCACGCCCTTCAGGTGCGAGCGCGACAGGCTTTCGAGCGACTCGCCGGTGCGCTCACACAGCATGCGGCCTTCGTAGTCGTTGACCGCCACCCAGGTGGCTTGTGCGATGAAGGCCTTCAGCGCGTCGCCGTCGAACATCGGCAGGCCCTGGCCCGGGTCGAACACGAACGGGATCTTGGCCGCGGCCAGGTCACTGGCTCGGCGCAGCATCGCGTCGCGGCCATCGGGGCCGATGATCGCAATGCGGATGTCGTCGCGCTCGGGCAGGCCGATCAGATGGGCCTGCTGCATCGCACCGGGATGGAACGCGGTGATCTGGTTGTTGTCGGCGTCGGTGATGATCATCGCCTGCGCCGTGTAGGTGTCCTGCACTTGCAGCACTTGCTGGGTGTCGATGCCCAGTTGCCGCATGCGGTCGAGGTAGGCCTCGCCGTCGTTGCCGACCGCGGCCACCACCACCGCGTCACCGCCAAGTGCGGCCAGCGTGTAGGCGATGTTGCCGGCGCAACCGCCGAACTCGCGTCGCAGCGTGGGCACCAGGAACGACACGTTCAGGATGTGCACCTGTTCGGGCATGATCTGCTCGGCAAAGCGCCCGGGGAAGTTGGTGATGGTGTCGAAGGCGAGCGAGCCGCTGACGAGACAGGCCATGGTGATGTACCGGTGAAGTGATGAAACAAGGCGAGGCGACCGGGGCCGAGGTGTCGGCCCGGTCAGTGGACATTCAGRGGTAGAAGACTTCGACCGTGTAGCCGGCGACCTGGAATTCGCCGACAGCGAGCCGGGCATCGATGCGCCATTGGGCGTCGGGCGCGATCGACTCGCTGCGCGCGCCCAGGTCGTTGGGCAGCAGCACCTTGCGCGAGACGACGCGACCCAGCGCGTCGGTGAAGCTCACGTCCAGCGCCGGCGCACGCACGGGGTATTCGGCGGTGTTGTGCAGGTCGGCGGTGAAGCGCAGCACCTGCTCCTGGTCGGTGCGGGTCAGGTCGCTGGCGTCGAGCCGGATGCGTTCGATCGCGCGCGGCGCGCCGATCTTGCAGTGCAGCCAGTCGCAGCCGGCGTGCAAGGTGGGGGCCAGCGCCGGCACCTGTGCGGCCAGCGGCTCGCGGTAGTGGTAGCCGACCTGCGCGGCCAGCAGCCCCGACAGCGCCAGCGCCGCGGTGCCCAGCACCACACGCACCATCGGTCGGCGCCACAGCGCCGCACGCTCGGCCTGGCGAACGAACTCGGGCTTGCGGCGCTTGCGGTGCGCCTTGCCACTCTGGTGAGCCTGCGCGTGCGGCCCGTCGCCGTCGGCGCCATACGGCAGCTTGGACTTGCTTTTCTTGCCGCTGCGGCGCTTGTGCGTGGTGGTGCGTGCCCGGTCGGGCATCGGGCCGATGAAGCGCGAAGGCGTGGGGGCTTCGGCGTCTTCTTCTTCGACCACTGCATCGAACGCGGCAGCCGTGACGGTGTCGACCTCGTCGCTGAAGAAGTCGTTCGCTTCTATCGCTGGCGCGGGGGCGGGCGCCGATGCTTCGCGAACAGGCGCCGGCGCTGCCGGGGCAGCAAAGGAGGCGGCTCGCTGTGCAGGCGTCGGCGCCGCCGGTGTCGAATCGAACCGAAGGTCGGGCTCGTCGTCGGCTGCCGACAGGGGCGGCAACAACGAATGCCAATCGTCTTCCGGTACCGGCCCGGTGGCGACGATGCCGCCGAGGCTGTCGCCGTCGTCCAGCACCGTGAACGTTTCGACGTCGTTGAACGGGTCTTCGGGCGGCACCGTCGCCGGCGCCGTCGGGGCGAAGTCCGGTTGTTCTTCGGCGACGAATGCAGGCGGTGGGGCCACAGGAGGTGGCGCCGGTGGAGGCGGTKGCGGCGCGTAAGGTCTGTACTGTGGTTGTTCCGGGGGCGGCGGCGCGAAGGTGGCTGGCGGCGGGGCCGTCTCGCTGCCGGCTTCGACCGGCCCGCCCAAGTCGAACAGCRTCTCCAGCGCGTTGAAGACCTCCTGGCACTGGCCGCAGCGGACCCAGCCTTCGGACACGCGCAGCTGGTCCTGCAGCACGCGAAATACCGTGCTGCAGGCGGGGCAACGTGTGGCCAGGCTCATGCGGGGAATGATGCCATGGGGCTGGCGTGCTTCAGCCCGCGAACGTGGGGTTCGCGCGGTCGACGGCGGCCCACGTCAAGACGAGCGGCCGGGCCCGCCCATCAGGATCCAGCCATCCTCTTGGTCCAGCACTTGGATGTCGCACCAGGGCGCATAGGCCCGGATCAGTTCTTCCGCCTGCCGCTCGAGGATGCCGGCCAGCACCAGGTGGCCGCCGGGCTTCAGGTGGCTGCACAGCAGCGGCGCCAGCAGCTTCAACGGTGTGGCCAGGATGTTGGCCAGCACGATGTCGTACTGGCCCTGCGCCAGGTCGGCCAGGCCGGCTTGCAGCGTGACGCTGTTGGCCTTGGCGTTGTAGTTGGTCGACTCCACCGCGGCAGGATCGATGTCCAGCGCGTCCACCGCCCCTGCGCCATGCAACGCGGCACCGATCGCCAGGATGCCCGAGCCGCAGCCGTAGTCCAGCACGCGGGCGTTGGCCGTTTCAGCACCGTGCTGCGCGATCCAGCGCAGGCACATGCGGGTGGTCGGGTGGGTGCCGGTGCCGAAAGCCAGGCCCGGGTCGAGGCGGATCACGCGCTCGGCCGCGGCCGGCGGCTCATGCCAGCTCGGCACGATCCAGAAGCTGGGCGTGATCTCGACCGGCGCGAACTGCGACTGCGTCAGCCGCACCCAGTCCTGCTCTTGCACCTGCTGCAGGCTTTGCACGGCCAAGCCCTGGGCCCAGTCTTGTGCCAGCAGCAACGTCATCGCATCGGTGGCCGCGGCTTCGCTGTCGAACAGCGCCTTCAGCGTCGAGCGTTCCCAGCCGGGCTGCGGCGCTGGCATGCCAGGCTCGCCAAACAGCGCGCGCTCGGCATCGGTGTCGGCATCGGCGTCTTCGACCGACACGGACAATGAGCCCAGCTCGTCCATCAGCGCGTCGGACACCGGCTCCACCAGCGCTTGTGGCGCGCTCAGGCTCAATTCATACGTGGCCACGTCAACTGCCTCTTATCAGCGCCTGTGCTCGGCCAGCCAGCCTTCCAGGTAGTGAATGCTGGTGCCGCCGGCGATGAAGTTGGCATCGACCATCAGCTCGCGGTGCAGCGGGATGTTGGTCTGGATGCCCTCGACCACCGTTTCCAGCAGGGCGGTGCGCATGCGCGCCAGTGCCTGCTCGCGGGTGTCGCCGTGGCAGATGATCTTGCCGATCATCGAGTCGTAGTTCGGCGGCACGAAGTAGTTGGTGTAGGCATGCGAATCAACGCGCACGCCCGGGCCGCCCGGCGCGTGCCACATCGTGATGCGGCCCGGCGACGGGAAGAACTTGTACGGGTCTTCSGCRTTGATGCGGCACTCGATCGCGTGGCCGCGCATCTCGATCTGGCGCTGCGTGAACGGCAGCTTCTCGCCGGCCGCGACGCGGATCTGCATCTGCACGATGTCGATGCCAGTCACGAGTTCGGTCACCGGGTGCTCGACCTGCACGCGGGTGTTCATCTCGATGAAGTAGAACTCGCCGTTCTCGTACAGGAACTCGAAGGTGCCCGCACCGCGGTAGCCAATCTTCTTGCAGGCGGCGGCGCAACGCTCGCCAACCTTTTCGATTACGCGGCGCGGAATGCCCGGCGCCGGCGCTTCTTCGATGATCTTCTGGTGGCGGCGCTGCATCGAGCAGTCACGCTCGCCCAGCCAGACGGCGTTCTTGTGCTCGTCGGCCAGGATCTGGATCTCCACATGGCGCGGGTTCTCGAGGAACTTCTCCATGTAGACGGCCGAGTTGTTGAACGCCGCACCGGCTTCGGCGCGGGTGGTTTGCACCGCGTGGATCAGCGCCGCTTCGGTGTGCACCACGCGCATGCCGCGCCCGCCACCGCCGCCGGCAGCCTTGATGATCACTGGGTAGCCCACCGCGCGGGCGATCTTGGTGATCTCCTTCGGGTCTTCGGGCAGCGCCCCTTCCGAGCCGGGCACGCACGGCACGCCAGACTTGATCATCGCCTGCTTGGCCGCGACCTTGTCGCCCATCGTGCGGATCGAGTCGGGCGTCGGGCCGATGAAGGTGAAGCCGCTTTGCTCGACGCGCTCGGCGAAGTCGGCGTTCTCGGACAAGAAGCCGTAGCCGGGGTGGATGGCTTCGGCGTCGGTCACCTCGGCGGTCGAGATGATCGCCGGCATGTTGAGGTAGCTCTGGCCGGACGGTGCCGGGCCGATACACACCGCTTCTTCGGCCAGGCGGACGTACTTGGCGTCACGGTCGGCTTCTGAATAGACCACGACGGCCTTGATGCCCATCTCGCGGCACGCGCGCTGGATCCGCAGGGCGATTTCGCCTCGGTTGGCGATGAGAATTTTCTTGAACATGGTGCCTCGGCTCAACCGCCCTGGCGGGCTGCGCCCACCTGGCAATTTGGTGATTCCTCACGTGCGCGGGCGCACATGAGGGCTCCCCCGCGCTGCGCGCGAACGCCTCGGTTGGCGATGAGAATTTTCTTGAACATGGTGCCTCGGCTCAATCGCCCTGGCGGGCTGCGCCCGCAGCGCAATCTGGTGATCGCTCACGTGCGTGGGCGCACATGAGCGCTCCCCCGCGCGGGGCGCGAACGCCTCGGTTGGCGATGAGAATCTTCTTGAACATGAGCAGCGACTGCTTACTCGATCACGAACAGTGGCTGGCCGAACTCGACCGCCTGGCCGTTCTGGACCAGCACCTGCGTGATCGTGCCGGCCTTGTCGGTTTCGATCTCGTTCATGATCTTCATGGCTTCGATGATGCAGACTGCATCACCTTCCTTGACGACAGTGCCCACCTCAGCCAGCGGCTTGCCGCCAGGGGTCGACGACACATAGAAGGTGCCGACCATCGGCGACTTGACGACGTGGCCGGTCGGCACGGCCGGCGCGGCTTCGGCGACCGGCGCCGCCACCGCCGTGGCCACCGGGGCCATTGCTTGCATCGGCTGCGGTGCCATCATCATCGGCGCCTGCCCGGCCATCACGGCGCCGCCGGACTTGACGATGCGAACCTTGCCGTCGGCCTCGGTGATTTCGAGTTCGGCGATGTTCGAGTCCGAGACCAGGTCGATCAGGGTCTTGAGCTTGCGAAGGTCCATGGGATCAGTCTCCAGCAGAGGTTTCGTCGCGGGCGTGGGGTGGAGGCGGGCCGAATCGGGTGCCTGGACCCGGCTCGGAGTGGCAGGCGGCGATCCCGCGCCGTTCAGCGCTGATCATCGGCGAACCACCATAGATTCCGCCCCAGAAGGTCAGGGCGCCCAACGCAGGTTGATTCGGCACGCGAAGGTCAAGAACAGGCATTCCTGGCTTGCTGTGCGGCTCCCAAAAGCCGCTGGCCGTTTTTAGAAGACGCGAACTTTACGCCTTTTGACCTCACTTAGAAGCAGCTAGGCTCAAAATAAAGTGGCATCAACCTATTGACAGGCCACGGGGTGGGTGGCAACTCTTTGTTACCGTCGTGCCCGCCCGGAACGCGCGATTTTCAGCTCGTTCGGGTCCAGCCGGCCAATTCATCGAACGTGGTCGACCCCAGTTTGCGGCGCACGGCCAAGCCGTCCGCACCGAATTGAACACTGAAAGGCAGGCCACCAGCCGGGTTGCCCAGCCGGCGGACCCAGCTCAAGCCCTCATTGCCGGCCAGCACGATCGGGAAGCTCACTGGCGTCTGTTTCAAAAAGCTCTGCACCGGCCCCGCCTGGTCGATCGCCACGCCCAGGACCTGCCAGCCCTGGCCGCCGAACTCACGCACGAAACGGTCCAGCTCCGGCATCTCTTTCACGCAGGGGGGGCACCAGGTCGCCCAGAAGTTGACCACCAGCGGCCGCCCGCGCAGCGACCGCAACGCCATGCCGGCGCCGGTGGGGGTGGGCAGCTCCAGTGCCCAGAAGTCCTCCAGCGCGTCGCTGCTGCCCGCGGATTCGGACCCACCGGACCCGCCGGATCCGCCGGTGGGGCCAGACCGCCAAGCACGCCAGCCCAGGCCAGCGGCCAGCGCCCCCGCGCCAGCCAGCACGAAAAGGCTTCGGCGAGCGATCGGGCTCATTGGGTGTCTCCCGGGGCATTGCCTGACTGGGCCAGGCGTTGCCGCAGTGCCGCAGCGTCGCCGCGCCAGGTCTGACCACGCGCGTCGGGCTTCAGTGCGCCCCGCAGGTCGTCGTGGTCGTGAACGATAAAGTGAACACTCACCATTTCTCCCAACTCCGGGCAACGGGCTTCGACGGACAACACCGTTTCTTCGTCGCCGGGATCGCTGTGGCTGTCGAAGACGATGCCCAGGTTCAGGAAACCGATCTCGGCCGCTTTCACGTCGTCGCAGTACAGGTCGATCAGCACCGCCGACAGCCGGGTCGCGGTGCCCCGCCAGACAGCCCCGCCCAGGTACGGCCGGAACTCAGCCAGCCGGTCCATCCAGCGCAGCGCCAGTTGGCGCAGTGCGGCCAGCTCCGCGGGCTGGGTGTCGGCATGAAACAGGGCGATGTGCTCGCGCACTGCGTCTTCCAACTGCTCGTTCGGCGGCAGCGCGGCGCCGCGGCCGGCTTGCGGGCCGAGGTCGCGCAGCGCCCGGCGCTTGGCGGCGGCGTAGTCGAGCCCTTCTTCCACCACCAGGCGGGCGGCGCGGGCGCAGAGTTCGGCAGTGAGTTCGTCGCTCGAGGGCATGGCTAGATGACAGTGGCTCAGGGCAGCTCGACGCCGCCCATGC
Source organism: Ideonella sp. P3_A4 (assembly GCF_056403075.1). Lineage (NCBI taxonomy): Bacteria > Pseudomonadati > Pseudomonadota > Betaproteobacteria > Burkholderiales > Sphaerotilaceae > Ideonella > Ideonella sp. P3_A4. The sequence goes on from NZ_JBFUGE010000135.1 coordinate 12,164, forward strand.
GGGCCACGATGGTGCCAGCCCGGCCGTTGACATACGGCGAGCCGGGGTTCTTCTCGAAGCGCTTGGGCGCGGGCAGCATCACCGCCAGCCGTGCGGCGGGGTAGGCGCCCAACTGGGCCGCGTCGACATGGAAGTAGTGCCGCGCTGCGGCCTGCGCACCAAAAACGCCTTCACCCCATTCGACGCTGTTCAGGTAGATCTCCAGGATGCGGCGCTTGTCCAGCAGCGCTTCCAACACATAGGCCAGCACGATCTCCTGGCCCTTGCGCACGGCGGTGCGCTCGCCGGAGAGGAACAAGTTCTTCGCCAACTGCTGGGTGATCGTCGAGCCGCCGATGACCTTGGGCGTGGCCCGCGGGGCCGGCTTGGCGACCGGTTTGCCTGACTGGGCGCGCTTGGCCTCGCGCTTTTCCAGCTGTTCGTTGATGCGCTCGGCGCGCGCTTCGGCCTTCTGGTTCTTCTCGTAGGCCGCCTCGATCGCGTCCCACTCGACCCCGCTGTGGTCAAGGAAGCCAGCGTCTTCGCTGGCGATCACCGCGCGCTTCAGGTGGGGCGCGATGCGATCGTCGTCGACCCATTGCTGGCTCCACAGGACTTCGTGTTTTTCGTTCACCAGGCGCCAGATCTCGCTGCGCTGGAAACTGCTCGACTCCGGCGCGATGACCAGCATCAGCGCGATGCGGGCGACGAAATACAGCTGCAGCGCGATGCCGCACAGCACCATCAGCGTGAAGAGCCGACCCAGCGCCCGCAGTGCAGCGCTCATGGCTTGGCGGCCTCGTGCGCCAGCTGCTCGCGCAGCGTCGCCAGCACCGGGGCGGTGGCGGGGCGCACACCGCGCCACAGCGCGAAGGCTTCTGCCGCTTGCTCGACCAGCATGCCCAGGCCGTCGCGTGAGCGGGCGCCGTGTGCCTCGGCCCAGCGCAAGAAGCCGGCCGCGGCGGGCCCGTACATCAGGTCGACGACCAGGGAGCCCTCGCGCAACACGCTGTCGGGCACCGGCACCGCGTCGCCGGCCAGGCTGCTGGCGCTCGCGTTGAGCACCATGTCGAAGCGGCTGCCGGCATCCGCCAGGCCGCTGGCGCGCAGCCTCGCGTCGTGTGCGCCTGCCAGCGCCTGATGCCGATCGCATAAGGCC